>JAHEJF010000192.1 GCA_024639025.1 Ahrensia sp.
GTTTACAACAGCGGATCTGAACACATTCTACATGTTCCACTTCACGCCCGATGCCATCGTAGTGGCAGCTGACAGCCCTTATCAAACCCTGTCAGATCTCATTGACGACGCCAAGGCCAATCCGGGCCAGGTGACGATGTCGGGATCAGGTAAGGCTAGCGCAAATCATTTGGCGCAGATCAAGTTTGACAAAATGGCCGGCACTTTGACGACTTATGTGCCTTTCAAAGGTACAGGCGCATCAGTGACCGCGCTTCTGGGTAATCAGGTCAAGGCTCAATGGGGTTACACAACAGTTGGCGCCGCGCAAGGTGAAGCGGTACGAATGCTCGCTGTTGCCATGGAGGAGCGTCACCCTCTATTTCCAGATGTGCCAACCTTCAAAGAGCTTGGCTTTGACATGGTTGGTGGCGCGTATCGCGGCATAGCTCTGCCCAATTCAGCCGATGCAGAGACGACAAAAAAGTGGTCTGACATGATCGGTCAAATCAATGCTGATCCGGAGTTCCAGCAAAAGATGCTTGATGGCGGGTTTGCGCTGCTGGACGTCGGTGCAGATCAGATGGCCGATTTTATGGCCGCGCGCAGCGAAGAATATTTGAGCGATGCCAAAGAAGCTGGCTTGATCGAGTAATCACTAAAGGTTGATTCCGGGGAGGATGGGCTATGGAATTCGGACATTTTTTGTCTGCTATGTCTCCCTTCAACCTCGCGCTTGCACTTTTTGGTGTGGTTGCGGGAACGGTTGTAGGCTCCATTCCGGGATTAACCGCCACCATGGCGTTGGCGATACTGGTTCCCATCACTTTCAGCATGGAACCGGCATCGGCGCTAATTCTACTCGGCGCAATTTATACTGGCGCCATTTATGGCGGCGCTTATGCCGCCATCCTGCTCAATACACCCGGAACTCCTTCTGCCATTGCAACAACTTTTGACGGTTACCCTATGGCCAAACGGGGCGATGGTGACCTGGCGGTGGCTCTCGCTTGTTTCGCCTCAGTGTGCGGCGGCATGATCGGTGCCATCGCGCTGTTATTTCTGGCGCCACCGCTTTCAAAAGTTGCTTTGGCATTCGGGCCGATAGAGTATTTTTGGCTGTCCATATTTGGACTTTCATTGATTGCGTCATTATCGGATGGAAACCTCGCCAAGGGTCTCGCTGGTGGCGCATTTGGCATGATCCTCTCCACCGTTGGGGTGGCGGAGATCTCCGCAGACATTCGCCTCACCTTTGGCAGCCAGGTTTTGATCGGTGGATTCGGTGTCGTTGGGGCATTGATTGGCCTTTACTGCATTCCGGTTCTGATTGATCTCGTGGCAGTGCCTGATCGGCATTTGAAAGTAGAGGATAATGTTAAATCAGTTCGTATAGGCGAAGCATTCGGCATCGCGATGAACTCCAAATTCAACCTGATTCGATCTTCGATCATCGGAACATTGGTTGGGATTTTACCGGGCGCAGGTGGTTCGGTCGCAGGTCTGGTGGCCTATTCGGAGGCAAAACGAACTGCAAAGCCGGGTCAAAAGTTTGGCGAAGGCGAACCTGACGGCATCATGGCAACTGAATCAGCCAACAATGCCACAGTAGGAGGCGGGTTTATTCCGACCCTTGTCTTGGGCATTCCGGGCACACCGCCAGATGCCATTGTATTGGGTGCGCTGCTTATTCAGGGTGTGCGTACCGGACCCTCGATGTTCTCGCAAAGCGGTTCTGTCGTCTTTACGTTCATTTATGGATTGATCATCGCGACTGTTTTAATGTTGCCTGCTGGTCTGCTTATTGGCCGCTATGCCTACAAATCAATTGTGACGATCCCAAAAGCCGTCTTGGTGCCAGCTGTGGGCTTCATGACAATTATTGGAACATTCGCAATCCGTAACAGTATTTCAGATGTCGTCATTATGATTTGTCTGGGTGTGTTTGGATGGATCGTGGCGCGATTTGGTTTCAAGGCATCGCCTATTGTGTTGGGACTTATTCTGGGACCAATTGCTGAGCAGGGATTTGTTCAAGGTTGGACAATTGGAGCTGCCACCAACAATCTGGTGGGAATGTTCTTTGGCCGGCCTATCTCTCAGGCTATCTTGGCCTTCACGCTGATCACGCTGATTTTGCCGATATTCTTGGAACGCAGGCGCCGCAATACTTCGATGGAGGACGAATAATGAACACACCTTCAAGCTCGAAGTCTCAAAGTCAAATCGGATCGGTGATTGTCTCTGCGTTCTTCGTTCTGGCAGGGATTATTACGCTCTACGACACGACGGGGTATTCTGATCGGGACAGCCAGGTTTTCCCCCGCGCGGTGGCAATCATTTTGATCATCACAGCAGCGATTGCACTTGTGCGGGAGTTTCTCAAACCAACCGATGAGGGCGGCTTTGGTAGCGGCATTTGGTGGCGAAGATGTTTGCTTATCATCACCATGCTCTTGGCATGCTTTGCCATGCCAATGGTTGGCTTTCTGCCTGCCGGCGCAATTGCCTTTGCAGGTGGATTGATTGCTGCCATGCATGACAATTGGACTAAATCCAACTTCGTACTCTACTGGGGATCAGGAGCTGTGATCATGGTTGCGTTTTATTCGCTCTTCAAATTTCTCCTGCATGTACCCCTACCTTGAGGATTCAGGTTATTTTTGGGGCTTCAAGCCTAAAAAGCCAGTATCTGTAGAGCGCCAAATATGAACAAGCAATCTATGGCAGCTTTGTCCGCATAGCTGCCGCTCAAAGCTAACTTCAACGAGTGTCCGCTTCCGGCCCAAGGCTGCCGTTGAAGCAAGCAATGGCGCTTGTTTATATCACGCCCAAACCAGATGTATGTGCATCGACCTTGAAAGTAGAGTGGTTTTCAGGACTTATTGATGTCCACTTCTCAAAAGCTATGCAATACGTCAGAGCGGGTACTTCGATGCCTCCAAGAAATTAAAGGCTCCTGATGCGGCACTTCCACCTATAGCATGCCTTCATCTTCAAGGACTTTGCGCGCAACTCGAAAACACTCAACACCCTGGGGTACGCCGCAATATATGGCAACTACATGAATTGCGGCTCTTATTTCTTCTTTAGTCACACCATTTCGAATGGCGCCACGGCAGTGAATTTCCCATTCGTGCATTTTGCCCAAGGCACCAATCATGGCCAAGTTCATCATTGAACGGGTCTTCATATCGATTGTTTCGTCGCCCCAACCAAACCCCCAACACCATTCGGTCATTGCTTCTTGAAATGGACGATTAAAGTCGTCAGCAACTTCCAAATTTTTCTCGACATACTCGTCTCCGAGCGTCGCCTTGCGCTTCTCGAGACCTTTGTTGAATCGTTCCTTGTCCACTGTGTTCTCCAATCGATAGACGTTGCCTGCTACAGCCGTTAGCGCATCACGAAGGGATTTGCCATTGGCTCCGAAGAGGTGTTGATCCAAGTGGTTTTTGTTCTTGTGTAGTCCAAAATCGATTCAAGTCCCGCTTCCCGCCCATAGCCAGAGTTTTTGTAACCACCGAACGGAGCAATGGGAGACACTGCTCGGTAGGTATTTATCCAACATATGCCGGAGCGAATTTGATCCGCAACACGATGTGCGCGGGCGAGATTTTGCGTGAACACACCCGAGCCCAAGCCAAAATCGCTGTCATTGGCCAATGCAATGGCTTCTTCTTCGGTATCAAACGGCACCAACGACATAACGGGCCCAAACATTTCCACCCTCAGCGTTTCGATATCGGTATTGCTGCACTCGACCAGCGTCGGGTTGAAGTAATTGCCAGCAAGACCCTCCGTCCGGCTTCCGCCAAACCTAATGGTGGCGCCTTGCGCGACGGATTTTGAAAGTACGGATTCGATGTTTTCCACCTGATTGGTTGTGCACAGCGGGCCCATATGGGTTGTTTTCTCCAAAGGGTCGCCCACTACAATCTGGCGCGCGCGCGCCTCTATTCTTGATACCAGCGCATCGTAGATGCCGCGTTGAACAAAGGCACGTGAACCGGCCACACATGATTGGCCCGATGCACCAAAGTTACCAGCAATCAGTCCATTTGCAGCCGATTCCAATTCAGCATCATCAAAGACAATAATGGGTGACTTGCCGCCCAACTCAAGGCTTGTCACGGCAAAGTTTTCTGCTGAATTTTTTACCACATGACGAGCGGCTGTTGTGCCGCCCGTGAATGCAATTCGGTCAATATCCGGGTGTCGGGTCAAGGGTATGGCGCAATTGTCTGCGTCGCCCGTCACAACAGAAACAACTCCCGCAGGAAGGCCGGCTTCTTCGAACAATTTTGCAAACTCAAACATCGGACCCGGCGCTGCTTCTGACGCCTTGAGAACCACGGTGCAACCCGCTGCCAATGCGGGCCCGAGCTTGGTTGCGGTCAAAAACATCTGGGCGTTCCATGGTACAACCGCCGCCACAACACCGATCGGCATGCGTTTGGTGAAGACATGCATATCGGGTTTGTCGATGGGCAGGACAGCACCTTCGATCTTGTCCGCCAACCCGGCAAAATACCGGTAATAGTCCGCAACATATTTTGTTTGTGAGGTGGTTTCGGCTAATAGCTTGCCGCTATCTGTGGTCTCCACAGTACCGATTCGTTCTGCACTCTGTTCAATTAAGTCGGCTAATTTGTAGAGAATTTTTCCACGGGCCGTTGCGGTCAGATCGCGCCACGCCGGATCGTTCAACATCTGGCTTGCTGAAGCCACCGCTCTATCGATGTCATCGCTACTGGCGCAATCGAATGTCATCCAGGTCTTTAGTGTCGAAGGATCTACACTTTCCATCGTTTGCGCCGCGCTTCCAGCGCACCATTGGCCATCGATGTAAAGTTGGTAGTGAGGAAGTTTAGCCATATTAGTTCCTAAGCAAATGCGGGCATGACATCGTTGATAAAGCGATCAAGGGATGCGCGTTTGCGCTCAAACGACATCCCACTGTCAATCCAAAACGAATATTCATCAAAACCCAAATCTTGATACCGTTT
>JAHEJF010000193.1 GCA_024639025.1 Ahrensia sp.
CTCCGTTGTGAGCGCAGTACGCACCAGGCGTGCATTAGTGCGGGCATTTTCGATGACTGACATCACACTAGAAGGATTGGACCGATCACGCAGCAGATA
Organism: Ahrensia sp.; assembly: GCA_024639025.1. Lineage (GTDB taxonomy): Bacteria > Pseudomonadota > Alphaproteobacteria > Rhizobiales > Rhizobiaceae > Ahrensia. The sequence goes on from JAHEJF010000193.1 coordinate 100, forward strand.
GTCGATGACGTGGGGCGCATTAAAGCTGTCATAAGTGGCAGAGTAACCCGCTGTAACACCAGCGGTGGTGACCACCGATTCCCATTCGGACTCGCTATCAGTCGAGCGGGTCAGCGCAATGCGAAATCCGGCTTCGACCAATCGCGCCGTGTTTTCGCTTCGTTCGAGGTAGCGGAACATCCAATAAAGGCCGCCAGCCGTTTTACCCAGCACCGCTTAATCCTCCAAAACCCAAGTATCTTTGGTTCCGCCGCCCTGGCTGGAATTCACAACCAAAGAACCCGCTTTCAAAGCCACGCGCGTCAATCCGCCCTGCGTGATCTCAATCCCCTTCGGTGACACCAATGCAAAGGGTCGCAAATCCACATGCCGTTCTGCCAATTGCTTCTTGGAGAAGATGGGCACGGTGGAAAGCGATAGTGTCGGCTGTGCAATATAATTGTTGGGCTTTGATTTGAGCTTCGCGGCGAAAGTCGACAGCTCCTTCTTGCTGGCCGCCGGTCCGACCAGCATGCCGTAACCGCCAGAGCCGTGAACTTCCTTGACCACCAGGTCAGACAGGTTGTCCAGCACATATTGCAACGATTGGGGCTCGGAACATCGCCACGTTTTCACATTGTTCAAAATGGGTCTTTCGCCGGTATAAAACTTAACGATATCAGGCATATAGGAGTAAATCGCCTTGTCATCGGCAATGCCCGTGCCCGGTGCGTTGGCGATCGTAATGTTGCCAGCCTTGTACACGTCCATGATGCCAGGAACGCCCAGCATCGATTCCGGCTTGAAATTGAGCGGATCCAGATAGTCATCATCAACACGCCGATAGAGCACATCAATGACCTTGTAACCGCGTGTCGTTCGCATGGCGATATGGCCGTCGACCACACGCAAATCGTGACCTTCAACCAGCTCGGCGCCCATCTGGTCGGCCAGAAAGCTGTGCTCGAAATAAGCCGAATTGTGGATTCCGGGCGTCAGAACCGCCACTGTTGGCCTGCCCTTGGCCGACGCGGGCGCGCATGCCCTCAGTGAACGGCGCAGGTTCTTTGGATAGTCGCTGACAGGACGCACCTTGATCTTGCTGAACAGCTCGGGAAACATCTGTAGCATCGTTTCCCGGTTTTCCAACATGTAGGAAACACCGGATGGCGTGCGTGCATTGTCTTCAAGCACGAAGAAGTCGTTTTCGCCCGTGCGAACGATGTCGGTGCCAACAATGTGGGTATAGACATTGCCAGGTGGTGTTACGCCAATCATTTGCGGCAGGAAGGCCTCGTTCTGCGAAATCAAATCCACCGGAATGATACCCGCCCGGAGAATTTCCTGGCGGTTATATATGTCGTGCAAGAAGGCGTTGATCGCTCGCACACGCTGCTCGATGCCACGTGAGAGTTTTGTCCATTCCCGATTTGAAAGAATACGAGGTACCAAATCAAACGGGATCAGCCGTTCCTGTGCAGCAGCCTGACCGTAGACGTTAAATGTAATACCGGTTCGCCTGAAGAATGCCTCGGCTTCCTTTGACTTCTTGGTCAGCCGAACCGGGTCTTCATTGCTGAACCACTTGTCATAGCCATGATAAGGAGATCGGACCTGACCGTCGTCGGTGCGCATCTCATCGAAATTAGGTCTTTGGGTCGTCATAACCAAACAGTATCGAATTTGTCGCCGCGCACAAGTCCACCGGATGCCTCATATATAGGCACTCAAATTCGCCGGCATGACGATGCGTTTGGACTCTGTCAGCCTTTGATGGAATCGCAGAACTCGGATTTATCCAATATTTTCAGCTCCCGAATCCTTGCCAGCGTTTCAGTTGAAGACTGAAACGCTCTACCGGTTACCCCAACAAATAGTCGAACCCCTGGCTGAAGCACCCTAATGGGCCATGATGACAGGCGTTCCCGCTTGCTTGATGATCATGTGGGTTGTGCCACCAAAAATGCGCTCGTGCCATTTGGAGTGGCCATAGGCGCCCATGACGATCGCATCGGCAGCCAGCTGCTTGGCATGGGCATCAATGCACTCGCTGATGTTCTTGCCGCCACTGGGCAATTGTTCAACGGTGACGGTGCACCCTTGACGGCTGAGCCAAGTTGCGACATCGGCACCAGGCTCCTCCCCGTCCTGGGCCGCACGCATGTCCGGATCAAAAATGCCAACAACAACTTCTTCAGCCTGTTGCAATTGAGGAAGGGCTGCGTGAACAGCGCGCGAAGCCGGTAAGCCCGGCTTCCATGCGACAAAAACCTTCTTTGGCTTCAAGACGGCCATGGGATCTGTGGTATGCAAAGCCAGAGCAATAGGCGATTGAAAGAGCAACGAAGATACAACGCGCGAATGCATTGCCGGATCAAGGCCGTGACCTTCCGGAATAGCCGCAAAATCACTCACGCTCGCCGCGTCAGCGACTTCATCAGCGAGGAGCGGTAGTTCACAATGGCAACCGCGTACATCTGCCGAGATCCCCGCGTCTAAAAATGCCGCCTCGATCTGACTGACTTTTTCAGACAATTCTTCCGCATCTTCTTTGACAGCCCGCTGCCATTCTTCCGTTACCACAATGCCGCCATAGGGAATCGCTCCATAGGCAGTGGTGGGAATAGGCTGCGCCATCGCCGCCACGAGAACGCTCAAATGACTATCCTGTCCTTCGACGGCATCAATCCAGCTGTTGAGGCTGGTGACTTGTGACGATTTATCGACAATTAGCAGAACTGTATTTTTGGGCATGTTGGCCTCCAATTTATGATTTTGAGCATATTTATTGTCGAATGTCAGCTGTTTGATTCACCACCGGCAGTATCCGGCGTGTCACCCCACTTTGACCATGGAAACGGCTTCTCGTCGGTCACAGTGGTCTGGAATTTGGCAACCCGCTGAAACCAAGTTGACAACTGGTCGCCAAAGTCAGTGACGACTTGGTTTGGTCTTTTTGTAATCAACAAAGAGATGAACTGGATAATTGCTGCGATAACCAACAATGTCTGCGCAAAATTGAACAATATTGCAAAGACAAGCATGAAAAAGCCGCGATACCAGATGTCACGATTACCTTGGCTTCCAGATTGCTTTTCCGGCTCAACATCTGAGTGACCGGAAATATCGCCATCAGTTGCAGCACTTTCAGCATCATCATTGTTGGAGTCTTTGTCTCCTCTTGCTTTCTTGGCCATCTGATCCTCCCGTTCCTCACCAAGGATTGGTTACAAAATAATTCTAGGCCAAGTTGCAGTCGCCGCATTGATCGATATCAAAACATATTGATCCGTAGCTCTTGCCGCTGTTCCGGCCAAAGATGGAGGAACAGGCGCTGGTTCAGATTTTGAGAATGTAATGTGAGCCCGTATGCAGCGCTGCAAACAAAGTGCTCGTTAGCCATTTCAGCCAACTTGATCATCATCGTGCAAGATGCGCTCAGCTGCGCCATCGGGGTCATCAAATTGACCGCTCTTCAAGCTCCACAAAAAAGCGCCCAGTCCCAGCAATCCAAGAAAAAGCGCAATCGGAATCAATACGATGAGCAGGTTCATGCAGGCACCTTTCTTGCAGGTCGGGCAACGAGCCTATCGGATTTGAGTGTCGCTGTCTTGCTGCGTTGCGTTCCTGCCTGCAAGCGCATGGCATTGGCGACAACAAGGATTGATGAGGCAGACATGGCAATGGCGGCAAACAAGGGCGTTACATAACCAGCAAATGCCAAGGGAACAGCGATCAAATTATAGGTCAGGGCCAAGCCGAAGTTCTGCTTGATGACGGTCCGCGTTCGTCTGGCCATTTCCAACGCAAACGGAACACTCAGCAAACTTTCCCGTGTAAAGATGAAATCGGCAGCCTGGCGCCCCACATCGGCTGCTGTGGCAGGTGCCATAGAAACATGTGCCGCAGCCAAGGCTGGTGCATCATTGATGCCATCACCGACCATGAGCGCATAGTCCCCGGCCTTCTCAAGACCGGCAAGGTGCGCAAATTTGTCTTTCGGCAATTGGTCAGCACTGTAAGCCTCGATGCCAACTGCCCGCGCAACAGCGGCGACCTTTTGTTGCGCATCACCCGAAATGATCTCTGCGCTCATCGAGAGATCATGCAATTGCGAAATCGCCTCTTGCGCGCTGCTGCGGACATTTTCATCGAGTTGGATTTGGGCAGGCTTCTCGCCTTCAACAACAAAACAAAGCCCACTAAATTCCCGGCCTGCATCAGTTGCAGCGATTTCTGTCGCCCATGCCGCGCGGCCCAGGCGAACGTGTTTTTGCTGCCAGATCGCTTTGATGCCAAATCCCGGCTCTTCCTTGATATCAGCCAATTCGATACCATGATGGCCGGCAAAGTGGTCTACAATGGCCCGCGAGGCCGGGTGGTTTGAGTGACCGGCAAGCGTCTTGAGAATTGCGCAGTCGGCGGCGGAGAGAGAGGGCATATGCGCAACCTGCGGTGTGCCCGTGGTCAATGTGCCGGTCTTGTCAAAGATCGCATGTTGAACCTCTGCGAGCCTTTCCAGCGCGCCACCATCGCGCATCAATATGCCCTCCTTCATCAATCTCGATGCCGCAACGACATGAGCCACCGGCACGGCAAGTCCCAAGGCGCATGGACATGTGATGATCAGGACAGCGATGGCAGTTGTCAGAGAAGAGTGCCAGTGGCCGTTCGTTGACCAAAGCCAATAGATAAAGGTGAACAAGGCCAACAGGTGAACGGCAGGGGCATAGATCCGCGCCATTCGATCGGCGATCCGGGTGTAATGGCCGCGGCCCTGCTCGGCTGCTTCCAGCATGCGGCCAATTTCGGCCAAGAAGGATTGATCTGCGGATTTTTCGACACGCAGGTCAACCAAACCGGTCAGGTTGAGAGCGCCAGCTTCGATGTTCTGTC
>JAHEJF010000194.1 GCA_024639025.1 Ahrensia sp.
AGCGGTGAAATCCGATGTGAAGGCCTTGATGACCGAAAGCCAGGATTGGTGGCCAGCTGATTGGGGTCACTACGGTGGTCTGATGATCAGGCTCGCATGGCATTCGGCCGGCTCTTACCGATTGCAAGACGGGCGTGGCGGTGCCGGTTCCGGCAATATCCGTTTCGCGCCGCTCAATTCATGGCCTGACAATGCAAGCCTCGACAAGGCCCGCCGCCTGCTATGGCCGGTGAAAAAGAAATACGGCAATGCTCTTTCATGGGCTGATCTGATTATCCTGGCAGGCAACATGGCATATGAATCCATGGGTCTGAAAACATTTGGGTTTGGCTTTGGACGCGAAGATATCTGGGGACCGGAAACCGATGTCTATTGGGGTTCGGAAAGCGAATGGCTGGCACCGTCAGAAAACCGCTACGAAGATATTGAAAAACCATCGACACTCGAGAACCCGCTGTCAGCGGTGCATATGGGTCTGATTTACGTGAACCCCGAAGGCGTAAACGGCAAACCGGATCCGGCCATGACTGCTCTGCATGTCCGCGAGACTTTCGCTCGCATGGCGATGGATGATGAAGAGACAGCTGCTCTGACTTGCGGCGGTCACACCGTGGGCAAAGCACATGGCGCGATTGCAGATGACAATATTGGCGCGGAGCCGGAAGGTGCCGGTCTTGAAACACAGGGATTAGGCTGGACGAATCCGGACCAAGGCGGCACGGCTTCAAAGACATTTACATCTGGTATCGAGGGCGCCTGGACCAAGGAACCGACCAAATTTGACATGGGCTATTTCGACTACTTGTTCAATTACGAGTGGGAGCTGACGAAATCGCCGGCGGGTGCCTGGCAGTGGGCGCCAGTGGACATGCCTGATGAAGAAAAACCCGTTGATGCAGGCGACCCGTCAAAGCATCGCAACCCGGTGATGACAGACGCCGACATGGCGATGAAAATCGACCCGATCTACAATGAAATTTGTCAACGCTTCAAAGCGGATCCTGACTATTTTGCCGACACGTTTGCGCGCGCCTGGTTCAAACTCACCCACCGGGACATGGGGCCCCGCGCCAACTATCTTGGCCCGGATGTTCCTGCTGAAGATCTGATTTGGCAAGATCCCATCCCTGCCGGCAATTCCAATTTCGATATAGATGCAGTCAAGGCACAAATTGCCGAGAGTGGCCTTACTCCCGCCGAACTGATTGCCACCGCATGGGACAGTGCGCGAACTTTCCGCGGCTCCGACAAGCGCGGCGGCGCCAATGGTGCCCGCATTCGCTTGGCACCACAAAAGGACTGGGCAGGCAACGAACCAGACCGTCTGGCCAAGGTGCTCGGCATTCTGGAACCGATTGCGGCAAATGCAGGCGCTTCGATCGCCGATGTAATTGTTCTTGGCGGCAATGTCGGTCTGGAACAGGCAATTTCTGCCGGCGGAAACGCCATGACAGTTCCGTTTACACCGGGCCGGGGCGATGCGGATCAATCGCAGACCGATGCGGACAGCTTTGACGTGCTTGAGCCTGTGGCGGACGGATTCAGGAACTGGCAGAAGGAAGCCTATGCTGTTTCTGCCGAGGAGATGATGCTCGATCGCGCGCAGCTTCTGGGGCTGACTGCCGCCGAAATGACAGTACTGGTCGGTGGATTGCGTGTGCTGGGTACAAATTATGCTGGCAGCAAGCATGGCGTATTCACCGACAATGAAGGCGCCCTGACAACGGATTTCTTTGTCAACCTGACCGACATGGCCAATAGCTGGCATCCTGTTGAGAACGGCATTTATGAAATTCGCGACAGAGCGAACGGCAAAACCAGATGGACAGCAACCAGCGCTGATCTGGTCTTTGGTTCAAACTCGATCTTGCGCGCCTATGCGGAAGTGTACGCGCAGGATGACAACACGGAAAAATTTGTAAAAGACTTTGTCGCTGCATGGAACAAGGTCATGAACGCAGACCGGTTCGATCTGGCTGCCTGAACATTCCTGTCCGGGCGGCGCAAGCCGCCCGGGCGCAAGTTCACACCTGCGACGTGGCCAGAGCTGCCTCACCAACTCCATCGACACCTAAGTTTTAAGCTCGTTTGGCCGATCCCTCCTTGCAATAAGAAAGGACTCCGGACAGTTTGCCGTTGATGTGACACATCCTTATGCTGACATTTTCCCGCTGGCCTTGACTGGCAATGTATTTGTTTCGATGCACAGACGACGGGATCATGTTTGCGAGCGTGCAGGTTATGAAAGACACAATACTGACCTATCAATACGAGCTTTATCCAGGAGGTGAGAATGGCTGAGGCACTGGTGCTTGAAGAGAAAGGCAAACTATCATTGCGTGACATCGCCTTGCCGGATGCGCTGGGGGCAGAAGATGTGCGCATTGCCGTTGATGTTGTGGGCGTGTGTGGCAGCGACGTGCACTATTATACCCATGGCAAAATCGGCCCCTTCGTGGTCGAGCAACCCATGGTTTTGGGACATGAGGCGTCGGGCCATATTACCGAGGTCGGCTCTGCAGTCACCAACTTGGCTGTTGGTGATCGGGTGTGCATGGAACCCGGCATTCCAAACACCCGCTCCAAAGCTGCCAAGCTTGGTGTCTACAATGTTGACCCGGCGGTTCGGTTCTGGGCAACACCACCCGTCCACGGATGTCTTACGCCATCTGTGGTTCATCCAGCAGCATTTACCTACAAGCTCCCGGACAATGTCAGTTTCGCCGAAGGCGCCATGGTGGAACCCTTTGCGATCGGTATGCAGGCCGCTGCAAAAGCACGGATCAAGCCGGGTGACGTTGCGCTCGTTACGGGTGCCGGCCCGATTGGAGTCATGACTGCAATTGCGGCATTGGCCGGTGGTTGCGCGAAGGTCTACATCTCCGATCTGGTCGAAGAAAAACTCGCAGTCGCCGCACAATATGACAACGTCGAGCCAGTGCTGATCCCGCGCGACAATCCGGCAGATACACTGCGTGCGGCAACCGATGGCTGGGGCGCTGATGTCGTCTTTGAATGTGTCGGTGCAGCAACATCGATCCACACGGCGCTCGAGGCAGCCGCCCCAGCTGGATGCGTTGTCTGGGTGGGTATGCCGGTGGACCCCGTGCCTTTTGATCTGGTTCTGGCCCAATCAAAGGAACTACGCATGGAAACCGTGTTCCGTTATGCGAATATGTATGAAAGAGCCATCGCCCTTCTGGGCTCCGGCAAGGTAGATCTCAAGCCGCTTATCTCACAAACCTTCGCATTCAAAGACAGCGTTGCGGCTTTCGATCGTGCTGTGGAAGCGCGTCCGACAGATGTGAAAATCCAGATCAAAATTGGAGCAGTTTGAAGGCGGGATTATCATTCTTGATGGCAGGTCCAGCGTCAGACTCTTACGCCGGAAGCGCAGGCGCGGAATTCGCGGACAGAAGGTGCTGCGTTGTCCAGCCCAAATGTAAACGCCTGATCGCCCAGAACCGCTGTTGCGGTTTGATTGAACTCTAGACCATCAAGCACATTGCCAAAGCCGCTGTCCGTCACGGTGAGCGTTGCGCTGTCTTCTGAGATCACGTGTCGGTTGGTCGAGATCGTATTGCTACGCTGGCCGTCGAACCGCAGAGCGAATACCGGACCATTGCGCCATGGGTGTACTGGCGTGATTGAAATCGCATAGATTTGGTTCGACGGATCATAGGTTACACGAACAGCAGCATCGCGGTCATCATGGGCCAAGGTGCAAAGGCTGTCAGACTTGAACTCCCAGGCCCAAGTCTTTGTTGTAGTGAGCAGGATTATGGCAAGAACGCGCAACATGGGAGCGACTATACAAGAAATGGAAGCCTTGAGCCCTCCAAATTTTGGATTGCATTTGTTGCCCAAGCGCAATTGTCTTTGCGGTGGGCAATCGTTTCCATTCAGTGTTTTCACGCGTCCTGCACCCTTTAAAACTTGCCTTTTTTGGCATCAACATCTTGTCTTTTTGCGAATCCGGGTCCGCATTTCAGACGCCTCTGACTTCCGGGATTATTCATTTGGTTTCTGGACTCTGTCAGCCATTGATAGAATCGCGGTCCCCGGATTTATGCAATATTTTCAATGCCCAAATCCGCGCCAGCGTTTCCGTTGAAAACTGAAACGCTCTAAATGATGCGAAAGTAAGAATAGTCAAGCGACTTTACCCGACTGACTGCGTTGGAATACCGATTGCAAATCTTGCTAGCAATGCCGTCTCGGCAACGCGCAGATCAGTGTCGCCTTTGTCATCGGGTGGTCCCGATACACTTTTCATACGCCTGAAGAAAATCCGAGCGGCATGTATGTCGAGAGCAAGAGATCAAAAAGTACGCGCGCTAGAGAACACGATGAACACAAGCAGGCGCCACAGTATCGGGAGCCTTTTTTGCCGACGCGCCGCAAGTTTGTCATATCCAATGCAAACTGTAAGGTGGGCTTGCTCAGGTTCAAATTGTTCAAATCAGCAACTCTGCTGTGCGGGAACCTGGATATCAGTCACTTGTTTTGGCCGTGGCCAAAGAGGGGGTAATGGAGTCAATCGGCGTATTGTTGTTATTGCTGCTCGCCGCCCGAGTATTCGGCATGCTGGCAGAACGCTTGCTACTGCCTTCCGCAGTTGGCGAGATGGTAGCGGGCATGGTGCTGATTTCGACCGCCCAGATTTTTCTGACAGATCAAGTTCACATCGAAGAACTGCGCAGCAGTGAAGCACTGGCGCATGTCGCCGATCTGGGGATTTTCTTTTTGGTGCTTATGGCCGGCGTTGAAATGCAGCTCAACGATACGCTGCGTGATGCACGCGAGTCATTTGTTGTTGCGCTGGGTGGTGTCCTGTTGCCGTTTGCCGCCGGTATTTTTTTGGGGTTTGTGTTTTTCGCCGAAGCGCCAGAAAAACCGGCACTGGTTCTTTTACTTGGAGTCGCCATCTCAATTACAGCGATCGCAGCATCTGCCAAAATTTTGCTGGAATT
>JAHEJF010000195.1 GCA_024639025.1 Ahrensia sp.
AATATTGACGTAGATCACAGTAAACGGCATCCGAGATTGCTAATTGGGTCGTCACCAGTTGACCAACTATTGCTTCACTGAAGTGCAGAAAAAGCAGGGAATTCAGACATGTTAGCAAAGGACATTATGGCCAAAGATGTAGTGACCGTGGGCTCTGGCCATAGCGTTGTGCATGCCGCGCAAATCATGCTTGACCATGGTGTAAGCGGGTTGCCGGTTGTCGACGATGCAGGAAGGCTCATCGGCATGCTGACTGAAGGAGACTTGCTGCGGCGTTCCGAACTAGGCAATGGAATCCGTTTTGATAGTGCAGACACCCAAGCAAGCGATCATTTGAGAGATTTTGTACAGGGCCAAAGCTGGCGTGTAGTTGATGTCATGTCCCAGAAAGTTATAAGCATTTCGCCGGACATCCCTGTAGATGACGTTGCCAACTTGATGGCAAGCAATGGAATAAAGCGAATTCCAGTTGTTCAAAATCATCAGTTGGTCGGCATCGTCAGTCGGGCCGACCTTTTGCGTGCAATCGTGTCTGCGCCGCTTGATCCCGTCATACGCGGCGACAGCGCGTTGGGATTGGCTATCAAAACAAGACTTGTTGTCGATGCCGGTCTGGAATCGTTTGAAATCGACGTGCAGGTAAAAGATGGTCATGTGACTCTCACTGGAAGGGTCCAAACAAGCGATCAACTTGAAGCTGCACGCGTTGCGGCCGAAAGCGTGCGCGGGAGTAAATCTGTTTCGAACAAAATTGAGCTTTCTGCCTCTGCAACTGAGAGTGGTGGTGAATGATGCGTGATATCTTGTGCGTTGGACTTAATCCGGCGATTGATGTCTATTCTATCGCTGACAAAGTGGAACCAACACATAAAGTCCGTTCCAGAAATGCCAAATATGATCCGGGTGGCGGTGCAATCAATGTCGCCAGAGTCATCGCTGTTCTAGGTGGACATCCCGGTCTTGCCTATTTGTCGGGTGGCGTGACCGGACTGCTCTTCGACGCATTGCTCGACAATCACGGGATTGAGAAAGAGCGATTCGAGATCGCCGGATCAGTACGCATTTCATATGTTGTGAAGGAAACGCGTACCGGGCTTGAGTATCGGTTTGTTCCAGAGGGGCCTGAGGTTCAATCAACTGAAATCCAGCCCTTGATGAATTACTTGGAAAAGTTCGGGGGCAAGTATCTTGTTGCCAGTGGTAGCCTTCCGCGCGGCCTTCCATCAAGCAGCTATGTACAAATGGCTGATATTGCCAAAAAAACCGGAACAAGGTTTGTACTGGATTCTTCAGGCGAAGCGCTGCGCGAAGCATTTGACAGCGGAGGCATCTATCTAGCCAAACCAAGTCGCCACGAAATGGAAGTTTTTGTCGGGCATGAGCTGGATGTTAAAAGTTTGGGCGAAGCTGCGTTGGAATTACTCTCCAAGGGCACAGTCCAAAACTTGGTGATTAGCCTTGGCGCTGATGGTGCGCTGCTGGCAAATTCTGGTGGCATCGTCCAAGTGCCGTCTATTCTGGTTGAAACTCAGTCAGCAGTCGGCGCAGGAGACAGTTTCGTCGGGGCAATGATCTGGCACCTATCACAGGGCAACACGATTGATGCAGCGTTTCGATACGGGGTAGCTGCCGGGTGCGCCGCTGTACTGACAACGGGTACCGAACTGTGCAGGCGCGCGGATGTTGATGCATTCTTCAAAAAAATTCAATCAATATAGCTGTTGGCGCGTGCCTGTTGATGAGGGTCAATCCAAGAATCCAATCTCGCGCTATTCTGAAAAGCTCGATTTCGATTTGTTCAGCGCTAAAGCAAACCGATAACTGGGCGGAACACTCTGTTTTCAAGATCTAGGTGTAGCCATGACCAATGCAGACCAATTGCAGGTAACAATTGAAGACATGGTCCAGCCAGGTAAGGGCATATTGGCCGCCGATGAAAGCCTGCCGACGATCGCAAAGCGATTTGCCGCTATCAATTTGAAGTCCACAGAAGACCACAGGCGCGCATACAGGCAGCTGTTGTTTTCCGCGCCCGACTTGGAAAAATATATCAGCGGTGTCATTGAGTTTGACGAGACGCTTTCCCAAATCGACACCAATGGAAGGCCGCTGCATGAATTGCTTGCGCGTCGAGGCATTGTACCCGGCGTCAAGGTCGACAAGGGAAAATCTCCCCTCGCCTTGTCCAACAATGATTTCATGACATTTGGATTGGATGGTCTTGCCGAGCGCCTGCAGAGATATAAGAGCTTGGGCATGCGGTTTGCCAAGTGGCGGGCGGTCTACAAAATCGGTGGAACCTTTCCTTCAGCGATGGGTATTGCCGTTAATGCTGAGATGCTCGCAATATATGCAGCCATTTGCCAGGAACAGGGCATCGTGCCAATTGTTGAACCAGAAGTCCTAAATGATGGCACTCATGATTTGGATCAATGCGCGCGTGTGACCGAAGCGGTTCAGGCAGAAGTATTCAATGCCTTGCACCGGCATCATGTTGTGTTTGAGCATCTTGTATTAAAACCGAACATGGTGACCCACGGATCAATGTGTTCGAAACAAGCAAGTCCTGATGAAATCGCGGAGGCAACGCTGCGGGTTCTATGCAGAACGGTCCCAGCTGCGGTGCCGGGTATCAATTTCCTGTCTGGAGGCATGAGTCCGGAGACTGCAACCGCAAATTTGAACGCAATGAACGCCAACTCTCCGGACGCGCCGTGGTTGCTATCCTTTTCATTTGGTCGCGCCCTGCAACAGCCGGTCCTGCAACGCTGGCTGGGAAAGCCGGAAAACATCGAGCCCGCCCAAGAAGCTTTGCTCAAGCGGGCACGACTGAACAGTTTAGCTCAAAAGGGCCAGTACGTTGCTTCTATGGAGTTGGAGAACTAAATTTCCTGCTCATTTGTCATCAGTCCTCTGATTGATGATTTTCACGCGGGGCAATGTTTAGTGACCACTGCGTACACGCGGGGCCAATGACTTCAAATATTATGGTGCTCGCAATTGTAATTGCCATGAGCGTTGCGGAAAGTTGCGGAAATCTTTCCGCCGCTACCAGCGCCATACCAATGGCCACGCCTGCCTGCGGCATGAGCGCAATGCCGATCAATAGTCCTTCCCGCCCGGATAGACCAGCAAATTTGGCACCAACGATGCCGCCAATCAGTCGAGAGATAATGCGCAAGCTCAAATATGCTACGCCTATCCATCCGATCTGACCCATCATGTCTATTTCCAAAGACGCTCCGGCCATGACGAAAAACAACAGCAGGAAAGGCCATTCAATTCGCTCTATCTCGTTGAACGGCTGATCGTGATGTCGCGCCAGATTTACAATTGTGGCTCCGCAGAAAATACCTGTCAGCAAGAAAGATACATGTAAGGCCTGCGCACAACCAGCACACAGTGCAACAATGCCCAGCGCTTCCAATAATGTCGGTTCACCCGGTTTTAAACGACCTGTAAGGAATGCCGCGGGTACGCCGAGAGCAATTCCAAGTGCTATGGCTCCAAACGCTTCCCACAGGCCTTGCAACAGGCTGTTTGCGCCTTCCTGGCCGATCAGAACGCCTGCGACTGTGACCATCATACTGAATGCCAGCAACCCCCAAGCATCATCAATTGCTACGATTCCCATAATGTTGTTGGCAAACCGGTCTTTGCGACCCGATTGCCGGACAACGTCCAAAGTTGCAGCAGGTGCGGTTGCGGTCGCGATCGAACCCAGAAGCAGAGCGGTCGCGGTGGTGACGCCAATCATCATCAGACCACCGGCAACAAATACCAGAGATGCCGCGACTACGCTAAGCGAAATCAGGATGATTTCCTTGCCGTGGTTGGATATCGTCGCTGGCGTCAATTGGCCACCCAACAAGAAAGCAACCATCGTCAGCGCGGCATCTGCAAACAGATTGTCAGCCTGTGTCAGTTGCGGAGGTAGAATATCAAGCGCGGGTGGTCCAAGCAGAGCGCCCAAAAGGATCAAGAGTGTTACCCGCGGGATGTGTGAAGCACGTCCCAGAGCATCAAGTGCCAGACCAGCCAGAAATAGCACACCTAATGCGATGAGAAATCGTGCTTCACTCATCCCTGAAACAATCCTGCGCCATCAAGTCGTTTCTATGGACGTGTCAAACCAGCCAAATCAACTTCGATGCGGGTTCCCATGTCTTCCAGGCTGTCGAAGAGAAGTTGAAGCGCGTAATGAGGATTGTGGGTATAGATACCTTTGTCCTTGGCAATGACTTGATAATTGTACGCGGCTTTTAGCAATCGCGGTGTCCAACTCTGGTATCGATTGGGGTAAGCCGCCTCGCCGTCACTGACCTCTCCATTGGCATCACCATCTACAAAGAAATACGGATAAGACGCGGGGGCATAGACAACCGGCGTACCTGCAATCGTACTCGCATAAGACTGGATCGCTGCATACAGGCGAGCGTGCAAGTCCGCTATGGGATCGCCTATGCCTTCTGCTGTGTTGCCATCTCCGTCGAAATCGGCAGGCGAAATCCGAATGGCATCAAAACTCGCAGCATCCTTGTGGCACTGTGTGCAGTTTTCCAACGCGACGGTGTTGGTCGAATGCGGTCGATGACAGTCCGTGCATTGCGCAAAGTCGGGCACATGTGTGAACTGACCTTTGTATTCTTTGCCATCGTATTGATAACCCGACCGCGTCACAGATCCCATCTGTGTTGCGGCGGCTGCGGCATAGTGAATATTGATAAAGTTCAAGTCAGCTGAAACGACATCATCCTCCAATCCATCCGTCGCGGTCGCGACTGTAGCAGTGGAAGCACGTCCCTGGTGGCAGACCATGCACATGGCGGAGGTTCCGGGATTTTCGACGTTCACACCCGATGGAAACGGCACTGATGCGAGTGCAGTTGCGGCTGCGCCGTGACAAGCCGCGCAATCGACCAAATTGCCCAGGACCACTGGGTGGTCAATTGCACCGGGCGTTGCCAT
>JAHEJF010000196.1 GCA_024639025.1 Ahrensia sp.
TACGTTGAAATTTGGCCATCTTGTTCCCACATGAAAAACAATCTTGAATTCACTGGGAGATAACGATGCTCGACCCTAAGAAACTGCTTAATGACCTGCTCAATTCATCTGTGCCAGGCACAGAAGGAACAGTGAAAGACACTGCGTCTCAACTGGGGCAGAAAGCAAAGGAAAACCCGTTAGCAACTGGCGCAATTGCAGCCGTTTTGCTCGGGACCGGCGTCGGACGCTCCATCACCGGATCCGCATTACAGCTGGGTGCCGTCGCAGCTGTCGGCGGATTGGCCTACAAGGCCTATCAAAATTATAAGAACGGCGACAAGCCGGAGGAAGTAACCGATAATAATCAAGAAATCGAGGTGCTTCCACCGCCCGATGACAGCGAATTCGCGCTCGACGCAGCACCGCAGGGCGCCGATGAATTCACTCTGTCTCTTGTAAAAGCCATGATTGCTGCAGCGCGCGCCGATGGCCACATCAATGCAGATGAGCGCGCCCGCATTGCTGAAAAGCTGAAACTCAACGGCTATGACGAAGATGTTCAAAGCTTTATTCGCGCTGAACTCGCTAAGCCAGTTGATCTGGATAAGCTTGTTGACAGCGCGCAAACAGAAGCTCAGCGCGTCGAGCTGTACACCGCCTCTCGCTTGGCCATCGAGCCCAAGACAAGAGCCGAGCGTGGTTATCTTGATATGCTCGCCGGCCGTCTTTCATTACCCGATGCGCTGGTCGATCATGTCGAAGCAACAATCAGCAGCGCGACTGTCAGCGCCTGACACACTTTCATTCACAAATGCAAAATCCCGCGCACTGGGCGCGGGATTTTTTTTGCTCTTACAAGTGGTTCAATCAGCGCCTCGCACTGCTGGCATGGCATCTTCGCTCGGCTTCACGACCCGCTGTATTACAAACACAGCCGCAGCAAGCCCGGCGCCAATCAAGTCCGTTGTCAGCCCACCCTCAATCAGGAACAGGGCCGCAATCACAAGTCCGACGCGGTTAAACCAGACAACTTTGCGTTCCAGGAACCAGCCTTGCATGCCCGCCGACAGGAGGTACACACCTGCAACTGACGTTAGGAACGCGCGGCCGATTTCAATGGTCGACCCTTCCATCAGCAGCGCCGAGTTGTAGAAGAACATGAACGGGACGATGAACGCAGATATACCGATCCTGAAAGAGGTGACAGATGTCTCCATCGGGTTGGCGCCAGATATTCCCGCCGCGGCGTATGATGCCAATGCAACTGGCGGCGTGATCGCCGACACAACGGCGAAATAGAACACGAAGAAATGCGCAGTCAGCAACGGAATGCCCAGATCCACCAGTCCGGGCGCCACCACAGAAGCTGCAACCGCATAGGCAGCAGTTGTGGGCATGCCCATACCCAGTAGGATTGCGATACACATGGCAAAGAACATGGCCAACAATTGTGATGTCTCGGCCAGGCCGAGCAGAAGGTTGGAGAAACGTGCACCAACGCCGGTCAATGAGATCACGCCGACAATAATGCCCGCACACGCACACACCGCGATGATCTGAATCGACATCAATCCTGATAACTCGAAAGCTTTGGCGATCGACCGTATGCCCATGCGGTGAGGCGTCAGCCAGCTGACCATCGCCGCCGCAGCCGTGGCAAGAGTGCCGGCACGGATCACCGAATACCCCATGAACAGGGCCGCGATCAAAATGATGATGGGAATGAACAGGTACACTTGCTTGACCAGTTCGGCAAAGATCGGAAGCTCTTCCTTCTTCATGCCGCGCATGCCCAGCTTGGCCGCTTCAAAATCGACCATGAAGTATACCGATACATAAAACAAAACAGCCGGTATGATCGCCGCAATCGCAATTTCTTGATAGGGAATGCCGGTCACCTCGGCCATGATGAACGCGCCAGCGCCCATGATCGGTGGCATGATTTGCCCACCTGTCGATGCAGCCGCTTCAACAGCACCGGCAACTTTTGATGAATAGCCAACCCGTTTCATCAGCGGAATGGTCAATGATCCGGTCGCCACCACATTGCCTGCGCTGGTTCCATTGATCATGCCCATCAGGCCCGATGCAAAGATGGCAACCTTGGCAGGGCCACCGCGTGCGCGACCCGCCGCGGCAAAGGCAAAATTGACGAAATAGTCGCCTACCTTGGAGGCTTGCAGGAAACCCGCAAAGATAATGAATAATATGATATAGGTTGATGAAACCGCAGTGGTCGGCCCCAAAATACCGGCATCGGTGTAAACCTGGCTGAAAAAGCGCTGCCAGCTGATGGGTGGCGAATTCAGCACACCGGGCATGTATTGGCCTGTAAACACGTAAATCAGAAAGATGCCGGCAATGATCACCAACGCAAGACCGGCCACCCGCCGCGTCATCTCCAATATGAGAGCGGTACCCGCGACTGCGGCCAGCGACATGCCAATGGGTGCAAAAGGTGTGCCCGTCGCATTGCGCATCTGCGTACCGAAAATGGCAATCAGATAGGCTGCGACCGAAACGCCGCAAATGGCCAATGTGACATCCAGACCGGAAATCGAACCTCTTGGGCGTTTGTCAAACCAGGACAGGAAAATGGCGCCAAAAGTTGCCACGAAAAGCGGCGCGCCGAAAAGCCAGGTTTCGTTAAACTTGATGGTTTCATCAATACCGTTCCAGGCGGTGCCAGCGGCGATCTCCGCGCTGAATGACATGGCCATGCCGAGACTGAACAGGGCAGCGAGTGACAAGGCGATAGAGACAATGTTGATGATGTCAGAGCCCTGTTCCTCATCGCTGGAGAAATTCCTTCCAGAAAACAACAAAAATCCCAGACCAAGCGCACCAGCAATGTGGATAATCCGGAAATTCCATGTTTCCATTGGAAAGGCGGGAAGATAGGGGACGACAATGCCTGTTAGCTCCGATATCGAAACACCGTTGAGCGCCAACATGTGAAACAGGGCATAGAACCCCGCATAAAACGCCATGAACCAACCAAACTTGCCGACAAACAGTCGGCGATTGTTTTCTATTGGTTCATCGTCCACGCCCTCAGCGACGACCGGTGTGACTTGTTCTTCTTGAATTTTGTCGCCCACTGTTCCCTCCCACTGGGTAATGAACTCAACCCTTAAGAAAGGGCTGCACTACAAGACAGCCCTTTCTGTGCTTTTTTGCAAGTGTCTTAGCCGCCGTAAATTGCGTCGGCTGCGATCGTGGCACCATTTTCGTTGAAGTATTTGGCGGCGCCGGGATGCCATTTAAGCACCTGGTTTTTGTCCCAGTTCTCGAACACGGTTTCGCGCGCGGCTTTGTGGATGCCCATCATGCGCTCATTGTCGGACATGATGACTTTGGTTGCTTCATAAACAAAGCTCTCTGGCAGATCGCAGTTGGCGATACCGAAGTTCCACATGGAAACAGATTTCAGATCGCGATCAAGCGTCGAATAGGTGCCCGATGAGATGGTGAAATCCGCAACGGGGAATGTTTCAAGAACCTTGGATTGCTCTTCATCGCTAAAGTCGACAAAATTCACCTCTGTTTGAGCTTCCAGCTGGCTCACGGCAGGTGTTGGAATACCAACCGCAAATGCCACAACATCCAGAAGGCCGTCTTGAAGCTGTGAACCCAGATCGTTCCAGGAACCATTGCGACGCTCGAAATCCACGCCCAGTGTCTCCAGCATGGCCGGGAAGTAGGTGTCAGATGTTGAACCGGCCGGGCCAAATCCGATCTTCGCGCCAGCAGGAATATCACCAATCGACGTGATGCCGGTTGATGCCAGCGTGGTGATGCCAAACGGTGTCTTGTACATCGGGAACATGGCGCAGGATTTGTCCATCTTCAAGCCCGGTGCAATTGGATTCTCTCCCTTCACCGAGGCATCGGCAGGTCCCATTGTAGACATTCCGAACGCTGCTTCGCCGGTGTGCACCAGCGCCATGTTCTGCATGGGGCCGCCTGTGACTTCGCCACCACCTGGAATGCCCAACTCATCGGAAATGAGGCTGGCAAATCCTGAACCGTAAACAAAGTAGGTGCCGCCTTGTGATGCGGTTCCAACAGTGAAGCTGGCGGGCCAACCTGTCTTGTCAACGTCCATCGCGGTTGCGACGCCGCCGGTCATGACCACGGCAATAGCTGTTGCTACAAGTGAGTGAAATTTCATGAGTAAACCTCCCTTAGAACTCATTGGGCATGCAAAGTGCCCCGATGTCAGTGTTCAACGCTGATGCGCAGAACCCGCAAAATGCGTGGGTGTTCTTAATGTGACCAAATTGGCCGCTTCAACAGGTCGGCGAAACAATTACACCTAGAGACGCCAGATATTTTTTTCGATTGGCAGTTTTCGACACAAGGAGGCAAATTCGCTGTACCCAAACCGACACATTGGGCTCAGAGCATGCCAAAAAATATTGCTAGTCTTCGCTGAAATTCTCACGATTTAGCCCGTATTTTTGCATTTTTTCATACAGCGCTTTTCTGGAGATTCCCAAGGCTTCATATGTCAGGTTAAGACGGCCACCATTGGCCGCAAGGCTGGCTGCAATCAAGGCACTCTCATGGTTGTTTAGTTGGTCGGCAAGCGATTGTGGCGCTGAGCCAGCCTGGTATACGGCAGATAATTCCATGTCCAGGCCGAGCACAAAACGCTCGGCCACATTTTGCAGCTCTCGCACATTGCCGGGCCATTGTCGCGCCGCGAGCAAGCTAAATACATTGGACGGAATTTCAGGCACGTCGCAATTGTGGCGTGTCGCCGAGCGAGTGACCAACTCGCTGAACAACCGCGGAATGTCTTCGCGCCTTTGATCCAGTGTCGGCAAACGCACTTCAGACGCTGCAAGTCGATAATACAGGTCACTTCGAAATTGTTGCTTCTCGATGGCTGCTTTCAAGTCTGACTTGGCAGCCGCAATGAACCGGACATCGAGCTCAATGGGATCATTCGCGCCCAACCTGGT
>JAHEJF010000197.1:0-1584 GCA_024639025.1 Ahrensia sp.
AAGAATGATCCTTTCGGGATATCCAGAGAGACGTCGTCAACCGCGCGCACAGACCCAAAATGCTTCCTCACCTCAATGCATTGAAGATCGTTTTCGAAGTTGGATTGCATCAGTATTCCAGAGTAAAAATTTTTGGCGTGGGTAGCGGTTTCTTGGCGGCCGCATGTTCGCTGAAACATGCGGCCGCCCTATTACACAAAGTGCAAGCTCGAACTTTGAAAATTATTCGGCGCCGGTAGCAGCCTTGATCTTTTCAAGTGTCTTGCCTTCCATGTCTTCAACGCCGGGAGGAATATTGGCGAAGAATTTCAAATTGTCGATGTCAGCATCAGAAAATGCCGCGTTGACTGCTGCTTTTTTGTCAGCTGGCAGCAGATCCTTGCCGCCATTGACTGCAGCGATCGCACCCGTGCTTGCGGACATGATTGCAACGTTTTCGGGCTCAAGTACGAAATTGATCCACTTATACGCGGCATCGTCGGCTTCGCCTTTGCGTGGCAGTGCAAATGTATCAATCCAGGCCAACGCACCTGTTTTTGGCGGAACAAAAACGATGTCCGGATTTTCTGCATAAAGCTTGTACGCAGTGGAGTCCCAAGTTTCAGAAGCAACAATCTCTCCGGAGAGCATCATGGCGGAAAGATCATCACCGCCTTTCCAATATGCTTTCAGATTGCCCTTACACGCGATCAGCTTCTCGGCAACCTTATCCAGAATTTCCTGATATTTGTCCAAGTCAGCATAGGCGGCGAATGGATCTTCACCCATATCGAATGCTGTACCCAGCAATATCGTGCGTTTCAAGCGCATGGAGGTTTTGCCTGCATATTTGGGATCGCAAAGGTCACCCCAACCGGCAAGATCAGGTGCCTTGGTTTTATCAGCCATCAAGCCTGATGTGCCCCACTGGTGTGGAACAGCATATACTTCCCCATCGATTGTTGTGTTGGCCTTCACGCCGTCGAGCAGGCTTGACTGCATGGGCGACGTGTCGATCTTGCTCAAATCCAAGGGTTTGTAGATGTTGTATTCCTGCTGGGCGGCAAAAATGCGGTCGTGGCTTGGCTGCGCAAGATCAAATCCTGCACCACCCGTTGCACGCAATTTGGCGATCATTTCTTCGTTGTTGGAGAATGTGACCTCGACTGTGATATCGGGATACTTCTCTTCAAACTTCTTAATCAGCTCATCTGGCGCATATGAGCCCCATGTCAGCAGTCTAAGTGTCTCTGCATGTGCTGTAGTCGTCATGACTGAAGCAGCAAGCAATCCGGCCATTACCAGTTTAGTGATCATCATTATTCTCCCACGTAAGATTACAATTCTGCCCAAGTTTTCAGGGGCTCAAGCTTATTGCGCTTTTAAAAAGCGTAGCGTCTTATTGGACTACAAAGCATATCCATTCTCGATATAGTTCCATACCAATTCGCAACATCGGTTCTGTACAATTCATTGCACAAAAAGTGTGCTGGACCGGACCATGTCATGCCTTCGATCATGCCACGATTGATGCTGCGTTCTGACGACAATCGAATTAGTTCACCAAACAACTCGTTAGTCAATCTTGGCTGCCACGCTTTTGAC
>JAHEJF010000197.1:1684-4933 GCA_024639025.1 Ahrensia sp.
CAGAATCTCAACAAATTGATCATGTATGCCGCGTTCGATGACCAATCTTGAACCGGCGGAACAAATCTGCCCCGCGTTCTCGAATATCGCGCCCAGAACGCCATCGATTGCACGCTCAATATTGCAATCATCAAGAACGATCACGGGTGACTTTCCACCCAGTTCCAACACAAGTCTTGTGACATTGTCAGCGGCAGATTTCATGACTGACTGTCCGGTGACGACCGAGCCAGTGAAAGTAATCTGATCAATATCTTTATTGGCGACAAGCGGTGCGCCTGCATTGACCCCGGTTCCCGTCACGACATTGCAAACGCCATGCGGCAGCCCGGCCTCACATAGAATTTCAGCCAAAAGCAGTGCCGTAAACGGGGTCTGTTCTGCCGGCTTTGCGACGACCGCACAACCAGCTGCCAATGCGGGTGCAATGCCCCGCGCTGCCGTCGAAATAGGAAAATTCCATGGAATAATGTGGGCCGTCACGCCGATTGGTTCATACAGGCTGTAGCCCAAATATCCCATTGGCAAAGGATAGGTTTCACCCTGCAGCTTGTCGCAAGCGCCAGCATAATATTCAAAAGCCCTTGCTGCACCCTGAACATCACCCATGGCTTCATGCAGGGGTTTTCCCACATCCAGACACTCTACCAATGCAAGGTGATCGGCCTTTTGTCTGATGAGTGTCGCCGCACGTTGAAGAATGCGGCCCCGTCGCGCCGGATCGACTGCGCGCCAGCTTGAAGTGAATGCGCCACTGGCGCTTGCCACGGCGTCTTCAACGTCACCTGATTGTCCAGCTGAAAACGTCGCGAAGGCTTCACCTCTGCCTGGATCAAAACTCTCCATCAGAGCGGCAGTTGGGGAGGTTACAAACTCACCATCAATAAAATGGCCGGAAGGCAATTCCAATGAGGTGCCGCTCTGAAGTAGTTCATGCGTGTTCATGTCAGGCGTCCAACTCGCTGATTTCATAAGTGGATTTGTCGAGCCAGTTCGGGTTGATCTGGACACCCCATCCTGGCGCATCGGTCACAGTGGCATGGCCATCGGTGATTAGGTAGGGATCTTCAACAAATAGTTGGTCTTGCCACGGATAATAATCCAACCCTTCGATTGAGAATTCGAGATATTTTCCAGCGTTCGGAATTGAACGTAGAAGATGCATGGTGAACAAGGTCACCATCGACAGATTTGCGCAGTGTGGCGTGACAGGCATACCGGCTTGTTCAGCAAGTTGCGCCACCTTCAAGGTGCGAGCCAAGCCGCCAAGATAGCAGATATCAGGCTGTGCAATATCCACGACCCGGCCCATGATCATGGATCTCCAGTTGGCCATCATGCAATCTTGCTCTCCGCCGGTCACATCAATTTCCAGCGCATCTGTAACTTGCTTGGTCTGGTCAAACTCCCAGTACGGACAGGGCTCCTCGTAGTGGGAAATTCCGTTGTCCTGAAGCAGATGGCCCACTTCGATGGCACGCGGCGGTGAGAAACAGGAATTGGCATCGACCAGCAGTGCAACATCATCACCAACAGCATTGCGGATTGCTGGAACAATCTCTTCCGTTCGCCCGGGCCACTCATCCTTGTCCCAGCCCACTTCAGCACCAACCCTGAACTTGAAAGCATCAAATCCAAACTGATCGCGCAAACGCACAAAGCGTTCGGCTTCGTCTTCAGGCGTGATATCCCGCTTCATCGATGATGCATACGCACGGAAGGTGCCAGGAGAACCGCCAATGAGTGCGCACACGGGTTTGTCTTCCAGTTTGCCGCGCAAATCCCAAAGCGCAGTATCAAGCCCACCCATTGCGCGCCGGAGATATGAGCCGGGAAATTTATGCTCTCGATCTCTCACCATCTCAAGAATTGGCTCGATTTCCATGCCATTCATCCCCAGGGCATAGGGCGCCACCTGGCGATGAACGACTTTCGCGGTGATATCAGCATAGTAAGGGGCGACTTGTCCCCAGCCCTGCGATCCATCTTTCAATGTCACTCGGACGAAGCACACGAATTCGTTTGAAAATGTCTCGATCGACTTGATTATCATATTGTGCCTGTCGACTAATCATTGCTGGTTGATTGACGACGTTACAACTTATTGGACTTGGCGGAATATCCATTTTCGTAATATGGATAGACCAATTTTGGAGCCGGGCAATGAAAAGAGAAGCGGGTGCACTGCTGTCGACCATCCAGCTGGACCGGAATTCACGCAAGAATATCAGCGTGCAGCTGTATATGGCGTTGCGTGATATATTGCTGTCTGGAGGGCTAAAACCCGGCGACAGATTGCCTGCAAGTCGTACCATGGCACGGGAGACCGGTGTATCCAGAACGACTGTTATCGATGCAATTGAGCGCCTGATTTCGGATGGCATGCTAACTTCGCGTGTCGGGGCGGGAACCTATGTCAGCGAAACCCTCGTTACGCAGCGTCCGCCTCCTGTTCCGCTTGGTGATGTCCCTCACCCGGCGCACAAGCCTCGACTTGCCTACAAAGTCAGCCATTCATCGGCCAGCTACGCGCCACGCTCGCGCCTGCCCTACAGGCCTAAGGCATTCGTGACTGCCCTGCCTGCGCTTGATGCTTTTCCGATGGCCCACTGGTCACGCATATCTGCCCGTCATCTTCGCGGTGATCGCAATGAACTGATGGGATATGGACAGCCACAAGGTTATCAGGGATTGCGTGAAGCCATTGCATCGCATTTGGCGACAGCAAGGGGCATTACCTGCAATCCGGAGCAAATCTTTATAACCACCGGCGCACAGCAAGCATTTGCTCTGCTCGGCCAAGTGTTTTTGGACGCTGGTGATCGGGTCTGGTTCGAAAATCCTGGTGCAAAAGGAGCAAGAAATGCGCTGATTGCAACCGGTGCCGAACTGGTGCCCATTCCACTAGACAAAGAAGGCATGCTGGTTTCAGAAGGTTTGAAGAAAGCGCCGCATTTCAGAATGGCCTTTGCTACGCCATCACACCAACAGCCGCTTGGTCATATCATGTCTCTCAGGCGCAGAATTGAGCTATTGGAAGCAGCGATCAACTCTCAGGCCTTGGTTGTCGAAGATGATTATGATGGAGAGTTCTACTTTGGCACGCGACCCCAACCGGCACTCAGAAGCATCGATACCCATGGCAGAGTCATATACGTGGGCACTTTTTCAAAGACGTTGTTTCCGTCGATTCGTTTGGGTTTTATTCTCGTCCCTGAGAGAATGACGGAGACTTTTGATCAGATATTT
>JAHEJF010000198.1:0-1377 GCA_024639025.1 Ahrensia sp.
TGTATGGCATGACCAAGGGCCAGCCGTCGCCAACCACCGAGCCGGACTGGGACAGCGCCCTGTCACCGGGCGGCACTGGTCTCAGTCCGTTTCATCCGCTGGTCATTGCGCTCGCGTCGGGGGCAAACTTCGTTGCCCGCGAGTTCTCCGGCGATATCAAGGGCACCACCCGCACCATCGTCGAAGCGGTACGCCATCCAGGTTTCTCGTTTGTCGAAATTCTCAGCCCGTGCGTCACCTTCAGGCCTGATGAACGGGCTTGGAAGACACAGACCCATCCAGCCGCGGTCGAGGCCACCGACGACCCGGCCCGCGCCGCACGGCGCATCATGACCGACGACGGTTTCAATGTCGGCGTCTTGTACCGTGGCCGGCGCAAACCCTACGACACACATGTCAAGGACAGCGCTGGCGACCCGGCCATTCTGGAAGAGGAATTCGCAATATGACCGGCACTGAGACCTCTACGGTCATCGCGACGGCCGGCGAGTTGCTGGCCCACGCCCATCAGATGGAGCTGGATGCCCAGGAACGCTACAATTACCTCGCCGACCAAATGGACATGCACAACAATGTCGATCTTGCCGGGTTGTTTCGTGAACTGGCCCGGGTGGAGGGGCTGCACGCCAGCGATATTCTTGAGCAGATGAAGGGCATGGACATGCCGCAGATCAGGCCACCTGACTACAAATGGCCCGGCAGTGAAAGCCCCGAAGCACTCGACATGGGCGACA
Source organism: Ahrensia sp. (assembly GCA_024639025.1). Classification (GTDB taxonomy): domain Bacteria; phylum Pseudomonadota; class Alphaproteobacteria; order Rhizobiales; family Rhizobiaceae; genus Ahrensia. Next base: position 735 of record JAHEJF010000198.1, read on the forward strand.
TGCACTACATGATGACCCCGCGCCAGGCACTGCTGCTGGCTTTGCAGGCGGAGCAGAATGCATTCGACTTCTTCGATCACCTGTTGAAGGCAACCGACGATCCAGAGATCAAACGTTTTGCCGCCGAGTTCGCTGAAGAAGAACAAGAGCACGTCGAACTGGTGCACAAGGAGCTGAAAAAATACCCGGAAGCCGACGAGCGTCCACGCGAAGATATGGACCCCCCGATCTCACAGGAGTGATCTGACAGGCCCTAGGATTTCTTCCTGAGGTCGTGAACATGCACGGCCTTGCCTTGAGAGCGCGGCAGTTCGCCGGGGCGCTTGGCCACCACGTCGCAGGTGACACCAATCATCGATTTGATGTGATGCCGGACCTCGTGCGCCTTGGCAGCAAGATCATCGCCGCCAGCAGGTGCATCAGCTGCAACTTCGACCTCGACGGTCATCGCGTCCATGGCACCCTCATGGCCCAGCATGATCTGGTAGTGTGGTGACAGGCCCGACAGTCGAACCAGGACCGCTTCAACCTGAGAGGGGTAAACATTGACCCCTCGAATGATCATCATGTCGTCAACGCGTCCGGTCACCCGCAGGATGCGCACATGGGTGCGCCCGCAAGCACAGGGCTCGTCGGTCAGCCG
>JAHEJF010000198.1:1387-4919 GCA_024639025.1 Ahrensia sp.
TGTTGCGATTCCAGGTTTCCAGCTTCAGTTTGCGGATTTCCTCGATCGTCTTGGTCGTGCAATCGGGGAATGTCATCATGAGCTTGGTGCACAGTTCCTCGACTTTGGCGTCCAACAGGCATTGTCACATTAACGAACAGCAGCCACACAAATTGCCATAGTGCTCGCCGGTCAAGCGACGGCAGTCACCGATTGCCACGTGCTCATCGCTTCACCTCGGAACTGGCGAAGGGCCTTTCGGGAGATGAGGTGACGCTGGACATTGAAGGTATTGTAGACAGCGGCGTGAGTTGAGAGAAATCTCTGTGCTGATCCGCGTGACTTGAACCGTTGCATTCGTCGTTCACGTTGTCGAACTGGCAGGTGAGAGTTCTCAGCACGATTGTTCTTTCTGCCGCCGAAATCATGACACTTGGAAAGTCCCAAATGTTTCAAGGCGGCGCCGTAGGATGGTAACTTGTCGGTGACAAAAGCGTCAGGAACAAAACCTTGGTTCTTCAATAATTTGCGCATCAGCTTGAGCGCTGCTTTCTTGTTTCGACGGGACTGAACGAGGACATCCAAGACTTCGCCTTCGCAATCTACCGCACGCCACAGATACGTGCGTTTGCCGTTGATCGATACGAACACTTCGTCCAGGTGCCACCGACCATCCGCTCGACCACGCGTCTTCCTCAATTTTCGAGCATAGGCCTGCCCAAACTTCAAAGCCCAGCGCCGAACCGTTTCATAAGATACGTCAATGGTACGTTCAGCCAACAGATCTTCGACATCTCTGTAGCTAAGCGGAAAACGAAAATACAACCAGACGGCATGTTGGATGATTTCCGGTGGGAAGCGATAGCGGGCATAGGAGATTTTCTGCATACAAAGACAATACTGGATCGCCCACATCGTGGTCACCCAGTTAATGTGACAGCGCCATTCCCGTTATGTAATGCTGGTCAAGGTCGCCAACAAAGATACTGAAAGCGTTATCTCAGCGTTGATCAAACAGTCTCAAAGGCTGCCGCGCGAGCTATACAAATCCCTCACTTGGGATCGCGGCAAAGAGCTCGCAGACCATCCACGCCTCACACTGGCGACCAATGTTGATGTCTATTTTTGTGATCCCCACGCTCCCTGGCAACGCGGATCTAATGAAAACACCAACCGGTTGCTCAGACAGTATTTGCCCCGAGGAACCGATTTATCAGTCCATTCCCAGGCAAAGCTGAATGCCATCGCACGCCAGCTAAACGAGCGCCCACGCAAGACCTTGCAATATCAAACGCCAGTTGAGAAGTTCGCAGAGTGTGTTGCGACGATCAGTTGAACCCACCGCCGAAAGCATGCGAACAATTGAAAGATTTCAACGTCCGCCAACTCCTGCATTGCAGGCATCAAGCCAAAGAGACCGCACTTCTGAAAAAGCGTCGTTCTCAACCGTAATGAAGCCGGTCGCATGATTTCCGTTCCGCCCCCGGCACCGGGCATCTATAGCGGCTTGCTCTAATCAGCGTAAGGACACGACCCTACCCGCCGACCATCTTCTTCAAATTCACAACCCGGCAGAACGATTGCTCCAGCCTGGCCTGGTCGAGCTCACCACGCGCGACCGCCTGCTCGATCGTCCGCACCGCAAACCTGGCGGTTTCCGGCTGATGCACCAGAACGTTGCCGATCAGCACGATATCGCTGCCGGCGGCAAGTGACAGAACGATGGCCTGCGCCAGCGGGTGGCGTTCAGCAACGCCCTTCATCTGCAGGTCATCGGAAACGATCACGCCATCGAACTTGAGCTCCTCACGCAGCATCTTGACCGCATCGCCGGACAGCGTCGCCGGCAAATTGCCCGGGCTCCAGAATTCACGGTTGATCAGGTGCGCCAGCATCACCGCATCGGCCATCCCATCCGCGATCAGCGCGCGATACGGAACAAGTTCATCGCGTTGCCAGATCCCGGTGACATCGACGATCGCCAGATGGCTGTCCTTGCGGCTCGATCCGTGTCCCGGAAAATGTTTCAGCGCCGTTGCGATCTTCTTATTGCGATGCGCCGCAACGAACACCCGGGCATACTCGCCGACGATCTTCGGGTCTTTGCCGTAAGACCGCCCCAGCTTGCCGATCACCGGATTGTTTTCGCGCAGATCGAGATCGACCACCGGGCCGAGATTGAAATTGAAACCGGCACTGGCGACCTCACCGGCCATCTGGTCATAGATCGCCCGCGCCGCCTCTGGCCCGCGCAAAGCGACGTCCCTTGCTTTCGGCTGCCTCGTGAAGCCGTTGCGCGGTGTCAGCCGCTCAACTTTTCCGCCCTCCTCGTCAACGGCAAGGAAAGGCAAAAACCCGGCAGCACCCGGCTTCAGCAATCCGGTCAGTTTGCGGATCTGGTCAGCACTGGCAATATTGCGGCGGAAAAACACCAGCCCGCCCGCATAGCCCTGTTCAAGATCCGACAGAACTTCCTTGACGCCGTCGTCCGCTGCGGTGAGGCCCTTGAACCCGACCAGGATCAACTGGCCGTAAATCCGGTGCACATCGCCGGTTGCTTTGGCTTCAATACAGGTCGCATGGGCGGCGCTCGCCGCCGCTGCAAAGAACACAGCGATCTGCAGCAGGGTTCGGGCGCCGCGCACGAGCGTTTTAGGCACCCTCAATTTTCCTTGATCCCCAGCCTCACGCCCGTCTTGCGCTGCACCGGCTGTGTTCCCGCCTTGAGCCGGCAGGTCGCCGTCCACTTGACGTCGCTATCGCTCCCGAAAACCATCGCCATACGCTCTAGGCCCGCGGCTTCACGTTCTCCGGATCATAGATCGACTGCGGGATGATCTTTGCCACCTTCATCTCGTCGTAGATCGCAACCTCAAGCGCCTGGCCTTCCTCGGCAACCGATGGGTCGACGTAACCGAACGCCAGCGACTTGCCGACCGAATAGCCGTATCCGCCTGACGTCGTCAGCCCGACGACCTTGCCGTTCGCATAGATCGGCTCGTTGCCGCGGGCATCGGCATCGCTTGCATCGACTTCCATGTAGACCAGCTTGATCCGCGCGCCTTCCTGCTTGGATTTCAGCGTGCCGGCCTTGCCGGTGAACTCCTTGTCGAGCCGCACGAAGCGTTCCATGTCAGCCTCGATCATCGAGATCTCGGTGGTCAGCTCGCCGCCCCAGCCGCGGTAGGCCTTTTCCATCCGGAGCGAGTTCATCGCATAGGCGCCGAACAACTTGAGCCCGTGCGGTTCGCCGGCCGCCATCAGCGCATCGAACACCGCCGGCATGCCGGCCATCGGGCAATGCAGCTCCCAGCCAAGCTCGCCGACGTAGTTCATCCGCAGCAGCCGCACGCCCTCAACGCCGGCCACCGTGGCGACCTTGGAGGTCAGCCAGCGGAACGCCTCGTTCGACAAGTCCTGATCGGTACAGGCCGACAGGATGTCACGCGCCCGCGGCCCGGCCAGCACCAGGCAGCCATAGTCGTCGGTGACATCGGTGATGGTGACATCTTCGCCTTCGGCCAGGCGCCATTTCAGCGCATCCATGTCATGC
>JAHEJF010000199.1:0-2263 GCA_024639025.1 Ahrensia sp.
GGCGGGCGATCAGGTATTTCCCAGGTGGAAGCAGAAGGCATTTGAGCGCCGTAATAGGCAAAGATGCCTGCAACACCGATGCCGGCCCATATGCACACAATGAAGGACCAATAGAAGAGGCCGCCAATCAGGCCGCGCCCGCTATTGCGCCTCTGCGCCTTTCTGGATTTGGTGTTGGCGCGACGCTTGGTGCCGGATTTGGTTTTTGCCGGCCTCTTTCGTGCTGCGGTCTTGGTTGGCGCCTTCTTCTTTGCCGATTTTCGTTTTGGTGCAGGCGCAGCACGGTCGTCGTCCGTGACGGCGAGTACGCCGCCTACTTTCTTGATCGCGCTTTCAAAACGCGGTTCGACGCGTTTCTTTGGTTTTTTGCGGAAAAACATGTGGCCAGGTCACCGTTACTCATTACCTTTCGGCGGTGACATGACTTTAAATTACGGCCATTTAAGGGGGCGTTAACAGCAGGTTGAAGACAAGGTTAAGTTTTTAAGCGTTAGCGCCCCAAATCTTGCCACTTCACCGCTCGCCCCAATCTTGATTGTCGGCCATATGGATCTTTATCGATCCTTGATCGTCAGATCTTCAGGCGGCAATGCCTCTTCAATGGTGGCAATATCGGCTTTGCTCATTGGCCCACTTTTCAGAACTGCTGCCAGTTCAGCAACCTGGTCGGGGGTTCGGAAACCGGGAATGGGCACCGTTTTGTCAGATTTGCCCAACAGGTAAGCCAGAGCGCCTTCAACCAACGAGCTGCGCCCGGCTTTCAGTGTATCTGCGACCGATTGCAACCGCTCGAACAATTGCGGGGCCGGCTTGCCATTTTCGAAGTAGATCAGCCATTCAGGCGCCTTGCTTCGAATATCGTTTTCACCAATGTGCTTGGTGCCACTGAGGATATCGTCGCTCAACAGCCCCATTGCCAACGGTCCGCGGTTGAAGCAAAGCAAGTCACCCGCCGCTTTTCGAACCAGCGACGCAGGAACGAAGATATTCATGGCATGCTGTATGGCAACGCTGTGCTTTCGACCGGAAACGTATTGAGCGTTGTCAGGGTAATCGGTCGACCAGCCATAGGAAGCGATCTTGTTGGCTGCGACCAGTTCGTCCAGCGTGTCGAAGATCTGATCTTCGTGCCTTTCTTCGAGTTGATTGAGATGCAGAAAAACCAGATCCAGCCGGTCGCGGCGCAATCTTTTGCGCGAGGCATCGATGGCGTCTTTGATGTATTGCGGCTCTGTTGACTGTCCGATTAGCTGCTTTGTTTTCGGATCAAACATATTGCCGAATTTCGTCGAGACGATCACGTCATCCCGGTCACCAATGATGCTGCCAAGCAGGCTTTCTGAATGTCCCGCACCATAGACATCGGCGGTGTCAAATAGCCTGATGCCAAGATCAAGCGCTGTACGAATGGCACGCTCTGACACCGCATCATCAACTTCTCCCCAACCAATGGGTTGCTCTCCGGCAAAGAACGGCCCGCCAATCGCCCAGCAACCGAGTCCAAGGCGTGGCGCTGATTTTTCCGCAATTTCAATGTTATCTGTCATTTTCCATCTCCAACTTTCTACGGCCGTAGACGGCCAATTTGTGCTCCAGGATCTTTTCGCAAGCTTCAATCTCAGCGCGCTTTTCCCGCACGCGTTCCTGGTGCGCGCGCAACAGTTCGTAACGCTGCGGGATCGTGTGCTCGCCTTCGGCATTGAGCCCGGCAAAGAGTTGCATCTGCTTCATCGGCATGCCGGTAGTCCGAAGTTTCGATCTGATATCCAGCCAACTCATGTCCCCGGGCGAAAATTCCCTGTGGCCTGCAGCGTCACGGGGTATGGGTGCCAACAATCCTGATTTCTCGTAAAACCGGATTGTATCAGTGCTCAATCCGGATATTTCGGCTGCTTCAGCAATTCGCATTCGACCCTCCTTTGTGAGCAGGCTAGCGCCTTGGAGTAACTCCAAGTCAAGCGCCCGGTCTAAATAATTAAACATCCGCCTTTACCAAAGAAATCGGTTTTGTCTGCCGTTAACCGACTGTGTCCCATCATCATGGTAGATTGCGCGCTTCATGATGGGCTTGAGGCTTTGGTGAATGAACAGTCAACGCATTAACTGGATAGATCAGGCTCGTGCACTGAGCATAATTCTCGTTGTTATCATGCATTCAACGCTTGGCGTGGAAAAAGCCATGGGCGTTGAGGGTTGGATGCACCATGTTGTTGCCTATGCCACACCATTTCGCATCCCGGCATTTTTTCTGATTTCAGGACTT
>JAHEJF010000199.1:2363-4901 GCA_024639025.1 Ahrensia sp.
TGTTATCATGCATTCAACGCTTGGCGTGGAAAAAGCCATGGGCGTTGAGGGTTGGATGCACCATGTTGTTGCCTATGCCACACCATTTCGCATCCCGGCATTTTTTCTGATTTCAGGACTTCTGTTGGCCTCGGCACTGCGCAAGCCGCTGAGCGTTTTTCTCGACAAACGGGTCTACACATTGGTCTATCTGTACGCGGTTTGGCTGACAATCCAGTTTGGATTCAAGGCACCGGGCATGATTGCCGATAACGGCGTCAGTTCAACGGCACTCGCCTACCTGGGCGCCTATGTGCAACCCTTTGGAACATTATGGTTCATCTATGTCCTGCCGATCTTTTTTCTGATCGCACGCGCCACCACACGGTTGCCACAACTGGTCGTTCTTGGTGTCGGATTAATCGCCAATCTTGCACCCATCCATACCGGCTGGTTGGTCGTTGATGAATCGGCAACGTTCTTCTTCTACTTCTATCTGGGTCATGTTGCGGCGCTCCATATTCAGAAAATTGTAGATTGGGTGACAGAGAACTGGGCGCTTGCGTTAGGTGGTTTGATGACATGGGCTGTCGTGCATGGCTTGTTGCTCGACTATGCAACGCTGCCGGTCGTCCATGTGCTGTTTGCCGGTGCAGGCGCATTGGCACTTATCGGTGTTGCTGCATTGCTTCGCTATTTGCCTGGAATGGAGCCGCTGCGCTGGGTGGGGCGCAACACGATCGTGATCTATCTGGGATTTTTCCTGCCCATGGCAATTACGCGTACCGTGCTGCTTAAATCAGGACTGATCAATGATGTCGGCACCATATCCCTGATCACATCGTTTGCCGCCGTTGTGGGTGCCGTGATCATGTATCTGATCGCCGAGCGCTTGCGGCTTGCCCGATTCTTCTACCGCAAGCCCAATCTGGTGCTATCCCGGTCATATCTGGGTCCGGAACGTCGCGAACAGCCACGCACCACTTCCTGATATTCAGGGTTTATAGTCCTGCAGCGCTGCCAGGATGCGTGCCCAGGATCGCTGTCCCTTGTGAAACGAACTCAGATTATACTTTTCATTGGGCGAGTGAATCCTGTCGTCCGATTGGGCAAATCCAATCAATAACGACTGCATACCCAGCAGGGACTGGAAGTCTCCGACAATCGGGATAGATCCACCCATGCCAATTGTAACAGCCGGTTTGGGCCATTCCTCCGTCAGCGCCTGTTTGGCCCTGCTCAAAGCTTCGGAATCAAAAGGCAGTTGAATCGCTGCAGAGCCACCGTGTTCGTGAAATTCCACTGAACAGTCTTCCGGTATGCCTTTTCGAACAAACTCCCGAAAGTTTTTACGAATTGCTTCTGGATCTTGTTGGCCCACCAGTCGAAATGAAACTTTAGCAGAGGCTTGTGCTGCAATGACCGTTTTAAATCCTTCGCCTGAATAGCCGCCTGTTATCCCGTTGACCTCTGCCGTGGGGCGCGCCCAGGTCAATTCAAGCACCGAGCGTCCCTTTTCACCTGCCGGTTTAGAAAGTCCGACCGAGCCCAGGAACGATTCATCGGTACGCCCCAGCGTCTTCCAGCTTTCCAGGACCTGGGTTGGGGTTTCAACGACACCATCATAGAAACCCTCTATGGTCACGCGACCATTGTCATCATGGATCCCAGCCAGGATTTTCGAAAGAACATGAATTGGATTGGCCGCTGCGCCGCCAAAATAGCCCGAGTGCAAATCGCGATCTGCGGCCTTTATGACGATCTCCTCACCGACCAGGCCGCGCAGCCCGGCCGAAATTGCGGGCGTTTCGGCGTCCCACATATTGGTGTCACATACCAATGCAATATCTGCTTTTAACTCTTCGGCATTGGCCTCTAGAAATGGTTGCAGCGAGGGCGATCCACTCTCTTCCTCACCCTCAAACAGAATTGTCACCTTGCATGGCAGTTCTCCTGACACCTGCTTATAGGCACGGCAGGCTTCAACAAAGGTCAACAACTGGCCCTTGTCATCGGATGCCCCGCGACCGGTTATCACCCTTGCGCCGTTCAGTTCCTTGATGGATGGTTCAAAAGGTGGATCCGTCCATAGCTCGAGCGGATCAACAGGCTGCACGTCATAGTGCCCGTAAAACAGGACATGGGCTGCGTCCTCGCCTGGGCCATCATGGTGGGCAACGACCATCGGATGACCAGGTGTATCGCGCACGCTTGCCTGAAAACCAATTGCAGAAAGCTCATCCACCAGCGACTGGGCGGCATGACGACAATCATCCTTGAAAGCAGGATCGGTGGATATCGATTTGATCCGCAACAATGAGAACAGCCGTTCGACGCTTTCATCGAGCGACAGGTCAATGTGTGAGAGTGCTTGTTCCAGCTTGGCCATGGTTTTCTCCGGTCAGAACCGAGACATTAAACACAAATATTCATGCGGGAACAAAAAAAGAAAAACCACCATGGCACAATGTGACATGGTGGCAATATTGTAACTCTTGCGGCTGATTGGAGAGGGGGGGGTAATCAGCCACTGTCCGGTTTGGCGGGGGACAAGCCTTT
>JAHEJF010000200.1 GCA_024639025.1 Ahrensia sp.
AATACTGGTATGCTTCAAGCGCACCTGCTCTGCGCCCCATGATCTTGTACAAGCTCGGGCCGGCCATCCTGCCACCCTCGACCGTCAACGAATGACAAATGGAACACTTGCGGGCGAACTGACGTTCGCCATTCTCCATCTCCGAGGGGTCGCGCATAAAAGCTAGGTCCGAACTGGCCATCGGTTCAAACGCCGATAATGTATCAACCGGCCAAGCGTAAACGATGCTTTCAATGCCTCCCGCCAAAATTGTGTTGCCGTTCTTTGAAAATTCCAGTGCCCAGATCGGACCTTTGATGGCAGCCCTGAAATCCCGTTCAATCCTCCAGTTGGCGGTGTCAATGATGGTGATGTATCCTTGCCCGTCCCCGACAGCTAATCGAGCGCTGCCGACATTGTGAGCCATTGCGAGGATCGGCCGACGATCCAAAGTAAAGTCGTAGATTTGCTTGCCGCTCTCAATATCAACGATGCGCGTGACACCATCTACAGCGCCGTAGGCCATCCATTCGGCCTCGCCATCAGGCTTGCCGCCGCCAAGAATAATCTTGTTGATACCAAAACCGTTGCGAACAAGTACGCGGTTTTCCTCAGCATCTCCGACCTCCCAGATACGGGCAGTGCCATCCACCGAAGCTGAATACAAATGCCGACCATCATAAGAAAACACTAAGCTGCTGACGCCAGCCCTGTGCCCCTCAAGAAACCTCGGTGTTCCACCCTCCAATGGCCAAAGGCCGATTCTCCCATCCCAACTGGCAGAAGCGATCAAGGAACGGTCAGGGGAAACCGCCAGTTCCATGACCTTTGCCGTGTGCCCCTCCAGCCGTTGATGCGTTCCGTCATCAAGGTTCCAAACGATGACTGAAAAATCATCTCCCGCAGAAACAGCTCGTTTGCTATCTATGAACTCAACGACATTGACAGAAGCTTCGTGCCCTTCCAGCCAATCCGGCGTGCGCTCATTCCAAATGCCGACCGAATTGTCAAAACTGGCGGATGCTATCTGTCCGGTTGAGGTGGAGACCGCGATATCCATGACAGGGCCGCCGTGCCCTTTAAGCGTAAAGAAATCATCGGCGCCTGCGCTCGTCGATCCAATACACACCATGCCAAGGAGGATCACTGCAAACATGCCACCCTGCTTTAGATTGGAGGGGTTCATTGCACTGACAGTTCTTTGCCAATCAAAATGACTCACCGACATCGTGGCTATCTGCTCCAGCAACAATCCACGTTCATAATCTACTTACTCAGCAGGCGCTGTCGAGCCGACAGGTTTTGTTTCTTTGGAGGAAGCCGACTTGACTTCTTCGACCCAAAGGCTGTGGTGCTCTCGCGCCCATTGCTCCTCAACTTCACCTGATCCCATGGCATCAAACGCACCTTCCATACCGACAGAGCCAATGTAGATATGAGCAAGAATAATCGCCATCAGGATGAATGAAACAATGGCGTGCCAAAGCTGGGCATATTGCATTTCCTCATGAGGTGCCATCTGTTCAGGAAGTACGCCAAATCCCAAAAACTGCGGAATGCCGGTTGCGTTCAGAAACTGGAAAGTTTGAGCAAACATGGGAAGCTCAAATGGGAACAGCAACGACAGGCCGGAGGCAGCGATCGACGCTCCCAGAAGAATGACCGACCAAAAAATGATCTTTTGGCCTGCATTGAATTTCTTTGCTGGCGGATGAACCCCTTTCTTGAAAATGCCGCCACCGACGGCCATCCATTTTAGATCGGTTCTGTTTGGAATATTGTGGACGACCCAGAGAACAAACACCATGATCAGCGCCAGCATGAACGCCCATGAAATATTATTATGGATCCACTTCGACCAGATCGCGATCGCGGAAAAAGCGTCCTTGCCAATTATCGGTATGAATGCAGTGCGCCCAAACAGTGTTATTAGACCGGTAATTCCCAGAACTATGAAGGATATGGCAAGAAGCCAATGGCTAAACCTTTCTATCGTCTTGAACCGCGTAATGGTTCGCCCCGTCTTTTCGCCATCAATCATGATTTTGCCGCGCAACAGATAAAACACTATCAGCAGCGCCAAGGTGCCAAGAAGTAGATACCCGCCATATTTCGAAAGTGTTCCGCTACGCCAATCAAGCCACCACATGCCGCCATCCTGCATCAGCACCGTCGCAGGAAGGCCTCCAGACGAGACGGTAATATCTGCAGAGCCAAACCTGAGGGCCCGCCATAGCTCGGCGTCAGAAGCGCCACCCAACGTTCCTAGTTGTGATGAAATCGCTGCTGCAGAATTTGGATCTCCGGTCGCGCTTTTTCGGAATTCGTCATCAATAGCTTCACCACGCTGACGTGCCAGAATGTCTTCCAGCGTCTGTGCACCTCCGGTCGTCAGGCGTTCATCGATTTGCGAACCCCCACCGTCTTGGGCCAGTGACTGGATTACGAGTCCAAATAGTAGTGCAATTGCGACGATTAGCCGTGTCATGGCAGCCTCTTTTGCGTGAAGGTTGGTTTTGCACAGTTACCAATGGGCGACCATGGCCGCCCATTCGTGTCCCAAGAAATCTGGTTCAGGCGCCCCAATGTCATTGGATCGCCCAGGCCATTAGGTATCAGGGATTAATTGCCCCTGTCACCATAGGCAGAACCCCAACCCCAGGCACCAGAGCCAAAGCCGCGGGCGACGACGCGTTCGCGATAGATGCCGGATACGACGTCACCATCACCAGCCAGCAATGCCTTGGTTGAGCACATTTCTGCACAAATGGGCAGTTTTCCTTCCGCAATACGGTTGCGACCGTATTTCTGGAACTCGGCCTGTGAATGTGTTTCTTCCGGACCACCAGCGCAGAATGTACATTTGTCCATCTTGCCACGGGATCCGAAATTGCCCGCCTGCGGAAACTGCGGTGCACCAAATGGGCAGGCATAGAAACAGTAGCCGCAACCGATACACAGATCCTTCGAGTGTAGCACCACACCGTCATCTGTCTGGTAGAAACAATCCACCGGACAAACGGCCATACATGGCGCATCAGAACAGTGCATACATGCAACCGAGATCGACCGCTCGCCAGGACTTCCATCATTGATGGTCACCACTCTACGCCGGTTGATACCCCATGGAACCTCGTGCTCGTTCTTACACGCTGTTACACAGGCGTTGCATTCGATGCAGCGTTCCGCGTCACAAAGAAATTTTGCTCTAGCCATCGTGACTTCTCCTTATGCTGCCCAGATCTTGCAGAGAGTCGCTTTGGTCTCCTGCATCTGTGTTACTGAATCATAGCCATATGTTTGGGCAGTGTTGGTACTTTCACCGAGTACATATGGATCGGCACCTTTCGGGTATTTCTCCCTAAGATCCGCTCCCTCAAAGTGGCCGCCGAAGTGGAACGGCATGAACGCCACACCTTCTCCGACCCTTTCGGTTACCATGGCCATGACTTTGACCTTGGCGCCTTCAGGACCCTCAACCCAGACTTGTTCGCCATCACGAATGCCAAGGTTGTTGGCATCGCGCGTGTTCACTTCAACGAACATGTCCTGCTGGAGTTCAGCCAGCCACGGATTGGACCGGGATTCGTCACCTCCACCCTCATACTCAACAAGCCGTCCAGATGTCAGAATGATCGGATAATCCTTAGAAAAGTCATTCTTCTGGATGGATGCGTACAGCGTTGGCAGACGGTAGAACTTCCGATCTTCATAGGTCGGATAGTCCGCCACCAGATCACGCCGCGGTGTATATAGAGGCTCGCGGTGCAGCGGGATTGGATCCGGGAAGGTCCAGACTACCGCACGTGCCTTGGCATTACCAAAGGGAGCACAACCGTGCTTGATCGCCACGCGCTGAATACCTCCCGAAAGGTCTGTTTTCCAGTTGGTCTTCGGACCCGCAACAGCGTCGATCGCAGCGCGTTCATCGCCAGTGAGGTCTATATCCCAACCCAAATCCATCAACATCTGCATGGTGAATTCCGGATAACCATCCTGAATTTCAGCTCCAGGATTTGAAACACCCTCAGCCAACAGATTGTCGCCATCGCGTTCAACGCCAAAACGGGCGCGGAAACATAGGCCACCTTCGGCCACTGGTTTGGACATGTCGTACAAGTTAGGCGTTCCGGTATGACCCATCTCCGGTGTACCCCAGCATGGCCAGGGCAGGCCGTAATACTCGCCATCATTTGGTCCGCCGACAGCCTGCAGCGTTGTCCTGTCAAAGGTATGCTGGTTGGCCATATGGGACTTGAGCCGTTCCGGAGACTGACCAGTATAGCCGATCGTCCAAAGACCTCGGTTGAGTTCCCTGGTGATATCTTCGATGTCCGGCTCGTCGCCGTTCATCTTGACATTGCGGAACAGGCGGTCATGCCAGCCAAACTTCTTGGCGAACATAGACATGATAGTGTGATCGGGCAGACTCTCGAACAGCGGTTCAACCACTTTATCGCGCCATTGAAGGGAGCGGTTTGAGGCAGTTACTGAGCCGTAAGTCTCGAACTGAGTACTTGCGGGCAACAGATAAACACCGTCCTCTCGATCATGCAGAACAGCAGAGACTGTTGGATACGGGTCGACCACGACCAGCATGTCCAGCTTCTCCATTGCCGTCTTCATTTCCTTCATGCGGGTCTGCGAGTTGGGAGCATGGCCCCAAAGCACCATTGCACGAACCGCATTTGGTTGATCGGTGTTTTCGGGATCTTCAAGCACACCATCAATCCAGCGGCTAACTGGAATACCGGTCAGGTTCATCAGGTTCTTGTCTTTACCGTCTTTGTCCTTCACGATCTCAAACTGGCCTTTCAACCAGTCAAGATCCTCCTCCCAAACGCGGGACCAGTGGCCCCACGCACCGGCAGACAGCCCGTAATAGCCGGGCAGGGTGTGTGAGAGAACGCCCAGGTCTGT
>JAHEJF010000201.1 GCA_024639025.1 Ahrensia sp.
CATCCTGAACCGGTTGCACCACACCGGTCTCATTGTTCGCGTAATGCATCGCAACTAATGCGAGACCAACAGAGGCAACGTGTGCAGCCAGCGATGATTCAAGTTCAGCTAAGTCAATCAGGCCGTCAGAGCCAACGCCAATGCCTGTAATGTCGTTTTGGTCGAACTGCCCGCCCGCCAGAATGCACGGATGATCAGCTTTGCAGACATACAGATGGCCCATTTTGAGCGGAGCACGCCCCATGGAATAATGGGGCGTCAGCAGCATCTGCGCTGCCTCGGTTGCACCGGATGTAAAGACAACATGGTCAGGTTTTGCACCAACAAGATCAGCCACCTGCCGCCGTGCAGTGGCAATGATCCGCTTTGCCGCCCGTCCTGCCGCATGCACAGACGACGGATTGGCATCAACGGCCAGGGCTTCCAGAATCGCTTCACGCGCCTCGTCCAGAAGCGGAGCAGAGGCATTATAATCGAGATATATCGATGGCTTTGGCACTAGTTTGACAATTCGATGACGGATTTTCTTGTAATTTGCATCCCAAACACCTTATGGAGTGTCTGAACAACAAGCCCTATTTGGAACAATCGACGCCCACCATCAAGAACCGCCATCAAACTAATCACGATTAGCGGCAAATTGTTTGGGTGTAATGATGTGGAGACTGTATGCCTGAGGTTATTTTCAACGGCCCCGCCGGACGATTGGAAGGTCGTTATCAACCAGCCGCCGACAAGAGCGCCCCGATCGCGATGATTCTTCATCCCCATCCGCAATTTGGTGGCACGATGAACAACAAAATCATCTATGATCTGTTCTACATGTTCCAAAAACGCGGCTTCACCACACTGCGTTTCAATTTTCGGTCCATCGGCCGAAGCCAAGGCGACTTTGACCACGGTGTCGGAGAATTGTCGGACGCGGCCAGTGCACTTGACTGGATCCAGTCGCTTCACCCCGAATCTAAGTCATGCTGGATCGCCGGTTATTCATTTGGTGCATGGATTGGTATGCAATTGTTGATGCGTCGACCCGAGATCGAAGGGTTCATGTCAATTGCACCGCAACCCAATACCTATGACTTTGCCTTTTTGGCACCCTGCCCGTCATCGGGTCTGATCATTCATGGTTCAGAGGATCGGGTCGCGCCGCCTTCAGCCGTGCAAGGCCTGGTCGACAAATTGCATCTTCAAAAGGGCATCCTGATCACACAAAAGACGATGGAAGGCGCCAACCACTTCTTCGAAGGACAGGAAGAGGAACTCCTGGACAATTGCGCCGAATATCTCGATGCCCGCCTGCGCGGAGAGTTGGTGCCGGAAGTGGTCAAGAAACTGCGTTAGCCGATGCCAATACACCGCCGCTGACCGCTTGCGCGCAACCTGTTGTCGTGGGGAATGTCAGTGGCAATCCCTTGAGCGAGCGAACAGCCAGATAGGCCCAGGCTTCTGCTTCCATCATATCGGCGTTGAAACCGGCTTGATCCGCAGTCACGACGCGGGCGTGATTGCCGACACCTTCACGTATGTACCGCATAATCTCATTGTTACGCGCACCGCCACCAGAGACAATCAAGGTCTGGGGAATGCGCGCTTGTTGCCTGGCCGAAGCCACAATGGCACCGGCCGTCAGCTTTGCCAGCGTTGCGGCGCCATCAACGGTAGTTAGCCCGTCCAATCCATCAAGCTTGAAATCCTGCCGGTCCAGTGATTTGGGGCCGGACTTGGAAAAAAAGGGGGACGACAAATAGCGCTCTATGATTTTATCATCAGCTGCCCCCTGTGCAGCACTTTTCCCCTCATCATCAAATGCCAGACTTGCACGGGAGAGCATCCACTCATCAATCAGTGCATTGCCCGGTCCACAATCAAATGCGACGGGGTCCTGCCCATCAAAGATAAAGGTTGCATTGGATATCCCGCCAATATTGATGAAAGCGACTCCGCCCTCTCGCATTTCCCCATTCAGTTGGGCCGCAAGCGCCCGATGATAGACTGGCACCAATGGTGCGCCCTGGCCGCCATGTTCCATGTCATTGGCGCGCATATCATAGATAACATCAATTCCGGTTGCCTGCGCCAGCGCCACGCCATCGCCCAATTGCACCGTCAATGCCAGATTGGGGCGATGCAACACGGTTTGTCCATGGAAGCCGATTACATCTGCATCCATCCCCAACCCCGCTACGGCGTAGATATGCCAAGCGGTCAATGCGGTTTCGACTTCAGCTAAACAGCCTGGACGATCTTCGCGTGAGACGATGTGCTGGGCATCTTCCAGCGCTTGCCGGAGTTGATCGCCAAAGTCCTGCTCATAGGCCAAAGCAGAACTGGCGAGCACCTTGATGTGGTCATGACCATCTGTCTCGATCAGCGCAACATCAATACCGTCCATCGATGTGCCGCTCATAAGGCCGATAGCACGCATAATTTGATTCATTGAATTGCCTTCAAAGCGAAAGTAAACGGTGCTACACGCCGCAACTGAACAACGCGAATCCTACGGAATACAAAATCATGTCCGCTTACAAGTCTGACTTTATGAACATCATGCATGAGCGCGGATTTATCCACCAGTGCTCGGACGAGAAAGGGCTGGACGATCTGGCGGCAAAAAATGAAGTGATCGCCTATGTAGGATACGATTGCACAGCGCCTTCGCTTCACATTGGCAACTATCTGACAATGATGATGCTGCACTGGCTTCAGGAAAGCGGCAACAAGCCAATTACTTTGGTGGGCGGCGGAACCACAATGGTTGGTGATCCATCGGGCAAGGATGAAAGCCGTCCCATGCGCACGATTGAGGAGATCCAGTCAAACAAGGAATCCATCAAGTCGGTTTTTCAGCGCGTTCTCAATTACGGCGACGGGAAAACAGATGCGCTGATGGTCGACAACGCCGATTGGTTGCTCGGGTTGGGCTATATTGAAATGCTGCGCGAAGTCGGGCGCCATTTCTCGGTCAATCGCATGCTCACAATGGATTCGGTGCGCCTGCGGCTGGAACGCGAACATGAGATGAGCTTTATCGAGTTCAACTATATGGTCTGCCAATCCTATGACTTTGTTGAGCTTTCGCGCCGATACGGCGTGAACCTGCAAATGGGTGGGTCGGACCAGTGGGGCAATATCGTCAATGGTTTGGATTTGGGCCGCCGGATGGGAACACCGCAGCTCTATGCGCTCACAACACCGCTTCTGACCACTTCGTCCGGCGCAAAAATGGGAAAGACCGCTCAAGGCGCGGTTTGGCTCAATGCCGACATGTTTTCGCCCTGGGATTTCTGGCAGTACTGGCGCAACACGGAAGATGGCGACGTGATCAAGTTTTTGAAACTATTCACCGTCTTGCCCATGGATGAAATCAATCGTCTGGCCAAGCTTGCAGGTGCAGAAATCAACGAAGCCAAGAAGGTTCTGGCAACCGAGGCTACTGCGCTGCTGCACGGTCGGGAAGAGGCCACCAAGGCCGAGGAAACGGCCCGTAAAACCTTTGAAGAAGGTGCAGCGGCGCAATCATTGCCAACCATCGAAGTGCCCAGCGCGAGTCTGCGTGAAGGCCTGGGCGTACTGTCGGCTTTTGTTGAGGCCGGACTGTCTGCGTCAAATGGAGAAGCCAGACGCAACATCAAAGGCGGTGCCCTGAAGATCAACGACAAACCGGTCACCGATGACAGGATGGCGATTGATGAGAGCCATCTCAATGACGGCGTCGTGAAACTGTCGATGGGCAAGAAGCGCCACGTCTTGCTCAAGCCGGTCTAACTTCCACAACACTTGTTGAACCGCTGGCGGGCGCTGGACTTTGATAGTTAGAGCGTTTCGGTTGAAGACTGAAACGCTGACGCGGATTTGGGCATGGAAAATATTGGATAAATCAGGGTACCGCAATTCCATGCAGATGCGACCTGTCACATGGTCCGAGTTCATCTGAACTCAAAGATTGAGCGAAAAATACCCGGCGCAATCACCGACAGTGGATTTACCGTTACATTGGGGTCATCATAACTGCCATCAAGTTTGAAAGTCACGCCGATCAATCCCCTGTCCCGGCCGTTGCCCAACAGGGCACCAAGTATTGGAATTTCACCGAACAATCGGTTGAGCCCATAGGCCGGCAGGAATGTACCCGTCAGTCGGGTTTGGTTATTTGAATCAAAGACCAGACCTTGTATCGAAAACCCGGCCAACGGGCCCCGTGCAATCGCCTTTGCCACTTCCAGGCGGCCTGGTTTGAAAATCAGTTCACTTGACGCAATTTCGAATTTCACTTCGCGCGTGTCGATCTTCTTGTTTACAGCCTCTTCAAGGCTCTGCGAATTTGATGTCCTGGTCGAGACAAGTTGCGCAAGTTTCGGTTCATTGAACACACGAAAGTCCCTCAAGGTGCCCTCGCCCACCAAGGTCTGTGCGTCTGTGGCTTTCAATGCCATATTAACGGTACCGCCTCGCACATTGGTATATATGTCGGCAAATCTCAGCGCCTCGCCTGCGCCCAAAGCCTCAAAGCTCACACTCCGGCTTGCACCAGCACCGTCCACAGACAAGTTGACTGGAAACCCTGATCTCGTCGATCCGTTTATCCTTAAATATGTCACGGTGCCGTCACGCACCCGCATGGTGACCGTCACATTATCAAGATATTCGCCGTGAAATCCGGTCATTCTTTTAATGTTGGCAGTCACATTGACCGGAACATCGCCGTCTGATGGCCCGGCATTGCGCGCCTGGGCACGCGCGTACCGCATGATGGCGCGTGCATCAAAAGCATTCCCGGATACGTCCACATCATAGCCATCGCCATTGCGTGTCACATCCAGCGAGACATCATCGCCCTGATTGAGCTTGGCGAACCCAAACCGCGCGCGCTTGAGGCCCAGACTGTCTGCA
>JAHEJF010000202.1 GCA_024639025.1 Ahrensia sp.
GGGAATGGGCAAAACACTGCCTTCATCGACAGCAACAAATTCAGCGTAACCGCCACCAGAGGTCAGCGCACAAACCTGGTCGCCAACCCTGTATCGGGTCGTCGCAGATCCCACTTGTTCAATTATGCCGGCTACTTCCAGGCCCGGCAGGTCCGAAGCGCCCTTTGGCGCCGGATAGAGCCCTTTGCGCTGGAGAACATCAGGCCTATTCACGCCCGCCGCCTTAACCGCGATCAGCACAGAATATTTGCCAACCGTCGGTTTGTAGCGTTTGCACGGCACCAGTGTCTTTGGTCCCCCGGGCTCACTGATCTCAATTGCGGCCATCAAAGGCTGATTGACTGCCATTTCCCTCACCATTTTCAGTACAAACAACCACTTGGCAGTACATTATGGCAAGGTTAGGCTGCTTGAAATAACATCAAAACGGGGTAATTGCGCATGTCCGACCAAGACAATGAACCCAAAAAGAAACGTCCCTACGAAATCGGCCAAGACTTGTCAGATCTGTCGATAGGCGACATTGACGAAATTATCAGCCAATTGCAGGCCGAAATTGAACGTCTGCAAAGCGACGCAATACAGAAAAATGCCAGCAAAAGCGCCGCAGACGCCCTTTTTAATCGCTGACAGCGCATTTTTGGTTACTTTTTTGTGTCTGCTAACCTAAAATTAACCCTTACAGGGCTTTAATGGTTTTGTTCGGATTTATTCGAACTCATTCAAAGCTTTTGCTTTGTTTGACGCCTCCCCTGTATAATTCTTCAAGAGCCGCATTCGCGGCTCTCTTTTTTATTCACACTTGTCCACATGCCCTTACGGAACTTGATGTGCGCGTTAACCTTGCATTAAGTATGTTCTTGCGTGAAGCTACCAGAAGTAAGATTGTGCCGATGATCTCCAAGGCCGGCCAGGCTAACGATTAAGTGTGCAGCGCGTAACATAGGGCACAATGATGACGAATGCCGCAGGCAGCGACAATACAATCCGATTTTCAGACCGCAAAGCCGCCTCGCCGGCGTTTAACAAGCTGTATGCCGAGGGCATGGGGCTGGTCGAGGAAACTGCATCCTATCTTGAAGGTGACGGACGCCGCGACGCCAAGCAACTTGGTCGTGTAGCAGCGACACTGTATGCCGCAGAATCCATGCGTCTGACGACCCGGCTGATGCAACTTGCCTCATGGCTTTTGCTTCAACGCGCGCTCAATTCAGGTGAAATGAGCATAGACCAGGTCAAATCTGAAAAAGGTAAGATCAGACTCGATACGACATCGGCAAACAAGGATGTGGCAACATGGAACCAAATGCCTGCAACCTTTTGCGATTTGGTGCGTCGTTCATTGCGCCTACAAGCCCGTATTCGAACCATGGATGAAGACATCTTTGCGCCGGAAGGCGAAGACGACTTGCTGAACCCCGAAAATCCAGTTCTCAATCAGGTCAATCTTTTAAAAACGGCGTTTGGTTCGTAGTCAGGTTTGCTACTGACAAACAAAAAACCCGCTGATCGCTCAGCGGGTTTTTTATGATCTGTGATCAGAAAGCTTAGATTCTGTCAGCCTTTGATGGTAACGCGGTGCCCGGATTTATTCAATATTTTCAATGACCAAATCCGTGCTAGCGTTTCAGTATAAGACTGAAACGCTCTAGAGGCCCAAGCCGTCGAAGCGTTTCTTGAACTTGGACAAACGACCGCCACGATCCAGCAAGTTCTGGTTTCCACCGTTCCAGGCTGGATGCGATGTGGGATCAATATCCAGGTTCATTGTGTCACCCTCGGCACCCCAAGTTGACCGTGTCATATATTCCGTACCGTCTGTCATGACCACTTTGATCATGTGGTAATCTGGATGGATATCCGTCTTCATCTCAATAACCTCAATAAATTCATATTGTTGGCCGCGCTATTGCTGATCTTCCAACAAAGTTTCATAGCAAAAGCCGCGAACACGAAGCCCACGGCTTTAAAAATCGTTGGGCAGCGTATACATCAGTGACAATTCGCGCACAAGACTGTCCTGCGCAATTCTGCATATAGATGATCTGAACAGGCAACAAACGGCAAATGCGGCACCATGAGCGATAAAGCAAACTCTTCACCGAGAGCCAAGGCAAAGTCAATTCGTCCCTTGCTCACATTGTTTCCCTATTTGTTGCGGTACAAGAAACTCGTTGCTGGTGCGGTGTTCTTCCTTTTTCTGGCAGCAGTAACCACCCTTGCTCTGCCCATGGCAGTCCGGCGGGTCATTGATAATGGCTTTTCGGCGGATGATGCAGCGTTGATCAACAACTACTTCACAATGCTGATCGTCATTGCACTGGTCCTCGCGACCGCCAGCGCCATGCGCTACTTTTTTGTCATCACCTTGGGTGAACGCATCGTTTCTGATGTCCGGCGCGATGTTTTCGGACAGGTCATGAACCTGTCATCAACATTCTATGATACGGCCAAATCAGGTGAGATCGTTTCCCGTCTGACCGCCGACACCACGCAAATCAAATCTGCAGTGGGCGCAACAGCATCGCTCGCATTACGCAATACGTTGCTCGGCACGGGTGCTCTCGTGATGATGATTATCACCAGCCCGTCGCTCTCAGCCATCGTGATTGGCGTCATCCCACTGATCGTGCTGCCCATTGTCGCCTTTGGCAGGCGTGTCCGCGCCAAGTCTCGAACGGCTCAGGATACATTGGCCGACGCATCGGCCTATGCAAGCGAAGCCATTGGCGCTGTGCGGAGCTTTCAGGCCTTTACCAATGAGAAATTCGCTTCAGACCGCTACACCGATGCGGTCAACACCGCCTTTGCTGCGGCGCGATCAGCTGTTGGCGCTCGCTCGGTACTTACGGCGTTTGCAATATTCATGGTTTTCTCATCGGTGGTTGCGGTGCTTTGGATCGGCGCCACACGGGTGCTGACAGGTGAAATGACACCGGGAACACTAGGCCAGTTTCTCCTCTACGCGATCTTTGCGGCTGGTGCGTTGGGCGCGCTTTCTGAAATCTGGGGCGAGCTTCAACTCGCTGCCGGTGCGGCTGAACGGTTGACTGAATTGCTGGTCGAAGAAAGCGATGTCAAATCACCCGAAAATCCCGTTGCTCTGCCCGAGCCACCTATGGGCACACTGGCCTTTGAAGATGTGTCCTTTGCATATCCCACAAGGCCCGAAGATCGGGCGCTCAATGGCCTTTCCTTTGAGGTTAATCCGGGAGAAACGGTCGCAATCGTTGGTGCGTCTGGCGCCGGTAAAAGCACTATCTTTGGCCTTCTGATGCGGCAGTACGATCCGCAGTCGGGCAAGGTCCTTGTAGATGGGGTGGATATCAAGAGCACAGAATTACGCGATGCCCGCGAGCGCATGGCCATCGTACCGCAAGACGTCGCAATCCTGTCCGGCACCGTCGCCGACAATATTGCTTTTGGACGACGCGGTGCGACCGAGCAGGAAGTAAAAGCAGCGGCAATTGCGGCGCAGGCAGATGGCTTTGTCAGCGAGTTGCCCGATGGGTACCATACCCAGGTTGGCGAGCGCGGCGTCACACTTTCAGGCGGACAGCGTCAACGCCTCGCCATTGCTCGTGCCATTTTGCGTGATGCACCCATCTTGCTGCTAGATGAAGCCACATCGGCACTGGATGCCGAGAGCGAAACATTGGTGCAAAAAGCGCTGGAAGGACTGATGGAAGGTCGTACGACACTCGTTATAGCGCACCGCCTCGCAACGATTTTGAAGGCGGATCGGATTCTTGTTATGGACAAGGGCAGGATCGTCGAAACCGGTACACATGCTGTCCTTGCCAAGAAAAAAGATGGCGTCTACGCACGCCTCGCAGCGCTTCAATTTAATGCCGGACATGCCGCGTAACGCGGTGTGGCGAATCCAAGAACGTGGGTTATAAAACCAAAATCACCGCTCGGTGAGTTTGAGCTCAATGCGCCTGTTGCGTGTGCGTGCTTCATCACTGTCGGCGCTGTCCAAAGGCTGGAACTCGCCAAAACCCGCAGCGACCAAACGTCTGGGCGTGACGCCTTGATCAATCAGGAATTTGACCACAGATGTAGCCCGTGCCGAAGACAATTCCCAGTTATCCCGAATCCGACCAGTACCCGATAACGGCACATCATCGGTGTGCCCATCGACCCGCAATACCCAATTGATCTCGGATGGTATTTCTCGCTCAAGCTGCAAAATCGCTGCCGCGAGTTTGGTCATTTCAGACTGGCCGGCTGGGTTAATCTCTGTAGCACCCGATGAAAACAAAACCTCTGACTGGAACACAAAACGGTCACCGACAATGCGAATATTGTCCCTGTCAGACAAAATCTCACGCAACCGTCCAAAGAAGTCGGACCGGTAGCGATTGAGCTCCTGAACTCGCTGGGCCAATGCCACATTCAGTCGGCGTCCCAGATCAGCAATTTTTGCATTGGAATCAGCATCGCGTTGCTCGGAAACATCGAGTGCAGCTTCAAGCGCCGAGATCTGGTTTCGCAATGCTGAAATTTGCTGATTGAGCAGCTCGACCTGACTAAGTGCACGTTGGCTCACCAGTCGCTCTTGATCAAGAGACTCTGAAAGACTGTCCGCTCTGGCACCTGCCGCCGCCGCAGCACCTGCACCACCAGCCAACAGACGCTCCAAGCGAGAGCGTTCATCTTCCGTTGTTTGAAGCGAAGATTGCAATCCCAGCAATTGGTCTTCTACGTCCTGCCTGTTGGTCTGCTCCAGAGCCAGCAAATTGGTCAACTCATTGATCTGGGCGTTCAGGCGATTGAGCACCACATCCTTGCCGGTGATCTCCTGGCTGAGCAGGAATTGCGCCAGCACAAACACCGACAGCAGGAACATGATGGCAAGCAAAAGCGTTGACAGCGCATCAA
>JAHEJF010000203.1:0-1328 GCA_024639025.1 Ahrensia sp.
GCAACAATTTGTCAAATGTTACACCCTCGTTAAGGAACAGCGGCAGCATCACAGATGACATGAACAGCACGGTAATCAGCGGGACGCCGCGCCAGAATTCGATGAACACCACCGAAACGAACTTGATGATCGGCATTTCTGAACGACGACCCAATGCCAGTGCGATACCAATGGGCAGCGAAGCGACAATACCGGTGACGGCGATGACCATGGTGACGAGCAATCCGCCCCACAATTCTGTCTCAATGTGTTTCAGGCCAAAGTCGATACCCAGCACGAACAGTAAGACGAAAATTCCAGCAAAGGCAAAGGCGATGTTCTTGAGTATCGGTATCGGCTCGGACTCGGTGCCCTTGGCAAAAGCAAATCCGATGCCCAGGAAAATGACGGTCAGAACTGCAAGCGGAATATACCAGCTTTCAACGCCGAAATTGCCACCAGTCAACAAGATGAGAATGGCGATAGGCGCCACAATGACGGCAAAGAGCAGGTTCTCGCGCTTGTATGGCACGCTAGGCATAAGCAATGGCACAAGGCTGCCGAAGAAGAACAAGGCTGCCAGATCGACCCGCCATTGCTCTGCATCCGGATAACGTCCGTAGATGAGCTGGTTGCCATAGGCGCCGATATAGGCCCAGCAAGCGCCGAACCACCCGTCGGGTTGCGTACCGCCGGCTTGAGCTTCTGTGGCGCACGCCGCGCGATCTGTGCCTGTAAACTGCGCATCAATAAACAGGAAGTTCGCGATGGGCGGTATGATGACGTACAGAATATACAGGCAGATCAACGTCAGGATTGTATAGGGGATGCTGGAGAACAGGTTCTCCCGCAACCATGCAACAAGTCCCTTTGCACTGGATGGTGCCGGCAGCTCTGCAAGCATTTCCGAGCGTACAAAGCTTGTGCCGGGTCCCGTATTGCCATTGGTGTTTGATGTATCTGCCATCTTATCTCTCCACCAATGCGACGCGTGAATTGTACCAGTTCATAAAGGCCGAAGTCAGCAGCGAAATCGTCAGATAGGTCAACATGGTGATCGCGACGATTTGCGGCGCAAGGCCCGTCTGCGCCAGCGTGGTACCCTGAAACACCGAAACGAGGTCCGGATAGGCAATGGCCACCGCCAGCGACGAGTTTTTGGTCAGGTTCAGATATTGCGATGTCAGCGGCGGAATGATGATCCGCAGCGCTTGCGGGATAACCACCAGACGCAAGTTCTGGCCTTGGCGCAAGCCCAGCGCGTGCGCTGCTTCTGACTGACCCTTGTAAACACCCAGGATGCCCGCGCGAACGATCTCTGCAATGAAGGCTGCGGTGTATGTCACCAA
>JAHEJF010000203.1:1428-4881 GCA_024639025.1 Ahrensia sp.
TTGAGAAGCCCGACGAAATAAACCCGGCCATAGGTTGATGCGGCCTGGTTGTATTCGAGCAATGACTGCGAAATCGCAAATCCGGCTTCATTGCCCAGAAAATCAAATCCGGTTCCGATACCGGCATTTTCCATGTTGATGAGCATATTGTTGACGCCGGTATAGGCCAAATAGACCAAGGCAATTGCCAACAAAATTTGAAACAACCATCCGCGTACTTGCGGATTGTTGAGCAGCGCCACCTTGGGCGGTGCTTCACCACCACCGCTTTGCGGTCCCCCGGGCGCCATATCGGTCACGGCCATATTGTTTTCCCCATCCTTTTTCACATCAGTGACGTTGGATCCAAATGCATTTAAATATTTGAGCAGAAGTAGATCTTACTCAACGCTCAAATACCAAAATGCACAGACAAATGTAAAAGAGCCCGACCATTGGGCCGGGCTCTCATATTTGATTAGCGTACTGGCGGAGCGTACATCAGGCCGCCGCGTGACCAGAGATCGTTCACGCCGCGTGCGATTGCCAATGGCGTATCCGGACCAACGTTGCGTTCAAAGATTTCGCCATAGTTGCCAACTGCCTTGATGACGTTAGCAGCCCAGCCATTGTCGAGACCGATGGCTGTACCGAACTCACCTTCTGTACCCAGAAGACGTTTCGCGGATGGATTATCACCGCTCATCATCTCACCAACATTGGCCTGCGTGATGCCCAATTCTTCAGCGTTCACAGTTGCATTGTGAACCCATTTGACAATGTTGAAGAACTGGTCGTCGCCCTGACGGACAACCGGGCCCAGTGGCTCTTTGGAAATGATTTCAGGAAGAACCTGGTGCTCAGCAGGCGCAGACAGCTTCAGGCGCTGCGCATACAAGCCAGATTGGTCTGTTGTGTAAACGTCGCAACGTCCCGCGTCATAAGCAGCAACAACTTCATCGGCTTTTTCAAACGCAACCAGCTCATATTCCATGTTGTTGGCACGGAAATAGTCCGCCACGTTCAGCTCGGTTGTTGTACCTGTGTTGGTGCAGATTGAAGCGCCAGACAGTTCCAGAGCTGAGTTGATGCCCATTTCTGAACGCACCATGAAGCCCTGACCGTCGTAATAGTTGACGCCAGCGAAGTTCAGGCCGAGCTGCGTGTCGCGGCTCATTGTCCATGTTGTGTTGCGTGAAAGAATGTCGATTTCGCCGGACTGAAGGGCTGTGAAGCGCTCCTTGGCTGAAAGCGGAGAGAACTTGACGGCTTCGGCGTCGCCGAAGATCGCCGCTGCCACGCCTTTACAAAGATCGACGTCCATGCCGCTCCAGTTGCCGTCGGCATCTGGGTTGGAGAAGCCGGGAAGACCCTGGCTCACACCACATTGAACGAAGCCCTTGGCCTTGACGTCGTCGAGTGTTGCTGCAGACGCTGTAGACGCACTTAGCGCCATTGCCGCCACTGCAAGCATACCTGTTACAATTTTTGTTTTCATACGAGTTGAACCCCTTGGTTTGCTCAAGATTGATTTCCGGGTGTTGTTAAATTTCTGGCACGCGATTGTTGATCGCAAATAGATTAGACCGAAGCTGCCCCCCAATTCTAAACAAGCGGTCGGTGCCGATACCCGAACGTAGACAAGGCCAAAACGGGTGGCTGGTCAAGAGCGGAATGATATTTTTGCTCGATCAATCGCAATAAGTTACTTCTTCGTTAACGGCAAAATCCGCTTTTGTTTGCAAGAACATAGGCCGAATCTGGCCCGTCGAGTGCAACCGAGCCATGACTTACGCAACGTCACTTTACGTCAAGTCATGAGTGCATTGGGAACGAGTACAATTTTAACGGGATTTTAGGTGTGCCATCGCCGGATGGCGAACCCGGAAGGATTGGAAGGATTGGGCCCGTGTTTGGATGCTCTTCCAGTTCCAGGTCTCAAACGCGCCGCAACTTTTGGTCTCAAGGCATGAGGAGAACCGGCTCCGCATATTCGCCCAATGCTGGCGATTGGTTGGTGATTCTGCACTCTGGCGGCGTTCTCAAACTCACAAGCAAATTGAACGCGCTTAGCCTTTCGCCAGCTTTCAAAATTTATTCGCGATGCACATGAACTGAACATTTTGCGTGGCGGACAACCCATGCAGCGGTGGACCCGAGGAAGTAATCGATTAATCCCGGTTTGTGCGAACCCATCACAATACAATCAATGCCATTGCTTTCTGCGAAATCGATGATCGTACGAGCAGTGTGACCTTTCAAGATTTTGGACGTCACACCTTCAACCCCGGCAAGCTTTTCCTTCAATAGGCTTTCAGATTTTTCAAATCCGGCGTTGATTATTTCCTCGTCGACATAAGGAATCACCGACCCCTGGAAGGCATCGTGCACATGCAAGGCAGTTATCTCTCCACCGTCTGCACAAAGAATTTTTGCAGCCTTGAGCGTTTTTTGCGAAATATCGTGGTCGAGTGCCATGGCAACAAGAATTTTTTGGTACATTTGGTGACTCCATTATGTAAGTTGCCGCTCATATCGAACCACCTTGCTGCTTGTCATACGGACCGCACATAAGCCTGTAAAGCTTTTGTGTTTCGAGGCCTATCTTGATCGTGCTGCGAGATCAGGCGCTTTCATGTTCAGGGCCCGATTTTGGTAGAGGTCGTAGTCTAGCTTCAGCCACTGATTGATAACAATTTATGCCGTTTTGTAGCGGTGAACCATTACAAGTTCTGCACTTCTCTGCGCAACGCTTGGTTGTGAGCAACCATTGCATCATGTAATTCAAAACTCGATGCAATCCAACGCGCAATTGCCAGCCTCGCCGCGCCAAAGATGGTGCACAGTCACGCTAGCAGTGAGCCGAGTTTCAAGAACATGATGCTGGCTCCTTAGTTGAAAACAAATTTAATGATGGCTTGTGCCGGTCAAGGCAAGGGTCAGACATACAACAAACTGTAAACTTTGGGCGGTTTTCCTGTAGACCGAGTTTTTTCTGGCAAACGCCGTGTTATTGAAAATAATGGCGAACCCGGAAGGATTCGAACCTTCGACCTGATGCTTAGAAGGCACCTGCTCTATCCAACTGAGCTACGGGTCCACATTTTCGGCATAGCCAGAAGTTTTCCAGTCCACAAGACCTGAAAAAGCAAACGGCGTGGATTTGTGTGTCTTAGTGCGTCCAGGGCACTTTTCGATTAAATTTGAAATTGTCGGAATAGCTGGCCGCGCGCCGCTTTGGCTGTTTTGGCTCCTGTACGCGGTAGGCCAGGCCTTCCTTCTGGGCATAGGCAATCGCATCATCTTTTGTCGGGAAGCGCAGCTTGACCTGGTTCAGCGTATCGCCAGAAGATGTGTATCCCATCAGCGGATCAATGCTGCGGGCAGCCGAGCGTTCAAATTCAACAATCCAGTAGCCGGTCTTTCCCTTACCGGATTGCATGGCCGTTTTTGCGGGGCTGTAGATGCGTGCTG
>JAHEJF010000204.1 GCA_024639025.1 Ahrensia sp.
AATGATGTCAAAGACCATTGAGCAAGGCACGGCGCGGGCCGCGCGGTTTGATCATCCGGCAGCCGGAAAGACCGGCACCAGCCAGAACGCACGAGATGCATGGTTTATTGGATATACGCGAAACCTTACGACCGGTGTCTGGTTCGGCAATGATGACGGCACTCCAACCAACAATGTGACCGGCGGATCTTTGCCGGCAAAAGCGTGGCGAGAATTCATGGTCAGGGCACATGAAGGCGTGCCAAAAGCTGATCTTCCGGGCTACATGCCGCTTACCGTCATCCCCAAGTCCCGACCAGGTGATCTTTTAGTCAGAAGGCCAAATGTCGATGTGGGTGGACACGCAAGACGCCAAAACAACGTTCTTTTCGATGATCAAACAACCGGATCGAACCCGCCGCGTCCCAAAGCAGGCATGCAGAAGCGCGATCCAGAAAATCAAAGAACACTGGTGGATATCTTACTTGGTCGATAGGTCTGCAGGCCGATCTCAGGGCTTGATTAAGATGTGGGCTTAGGAATTAAGCATTCCTTTTCTCTTCTTCGTTAGCATTGGCCCGTTAAGGGCGGTTATTATGAAAAAAATATCGAGCATTCTTTTGGCGCTGGTCACGCTGTTTACTGTGCTTGTTACAAGTGCAGTTGCTTCAGATTGGACGGTTTCCCGGGTATCGGGTCCAGCAAAATATACTATGGACGGCAAGGTTTGGCAGGATGTTCGGCCAGGGCTGAAGCTTCCCAATGCAGCATGGGTCAATACCGGTCCGCGGGGCAAGGTTCAGCTTCGACGCGGCAATGATACCATCCATATTGGCAGCTATACGCTGGTATCAGCCTACAAAAAGACTGCCAAACGTACTCAGATCCGTCAGAATTTTGGCACTGTCACGATTGATGTGCAAAAGCGCAATTATGACCATATGGGCGTGGAAACGCCATTCATGGCAGCCGTTGTCAAGGGAACGAAGTTTACAGTTTCCGCTTCTAGAACAGATTCCGGTTTGTCGGTTTCACGCGGTCGTGTGGAAGTGACAGACCGTCGCTCTGGCGCAAAGACAGATGTCAATGCCGGACAGCGCGTTTCGGTTGGTCCGCAACCAACGGCAAAGATTTCTGTAGAGTCGACCTATCCCAATTCGCAAAAAATACAGCCTGGGCTTCATTCGTCATCCACTGATGAACCCACGGTTATTGTCAAGATTCTGCCAAATGTCGCTGAGAACCCGCCACCGCCACCCGTCGAAGAAGACAAGGACACCGGCGGTTCCGGTGACGGGAAGCAAGACGATGATGACGATGATGACGATGATGATGACGACGATGACGACGATGATTGATGATAACGGACACGGACATGGACATCACTAATCAGCCGAAAGTCATCCATTGAAATGACAAGCGAAAAGCAAAAAACACAGAGCAACAAAAGGCCGCTAAAAAGCGGTCTTTTGGCCGTGGTGGCTTGTGTATTTGCTATTGCGTTGACACTGACAGGTGTCTTTCAGTCGTTTGACCGCGACCTGGGCGCGTTTCGTTTCTCGCAAAGCGCAACGCCTGCCAGTCAGAACATGATCTTTGTCGGCATCGACAAAGCGAGCCTGGATGCGGTTGGCGTCTGGCCGTGGCCCCGAAGTGTTCATGGTCAGATCCTTGATCGACTTATTGAGGCGGGTGCCGAAGAAGTAGCGATCGATATTGATTTCTCTGCCCATTCTACCAGCGAGCAAGATGCTTTGTTTGCTGATGCGTTGCGTCGCGCCGATGGCCGGGTGATCTTGCCTGTCTTTATGCAAAAGGCCCAGGTTGGCGATTCGTCGGTTGAAACAGTGGTATCGTCTCCCATCGAACCCATTGCAAATGCAGCCTGGTTGGGTAGCGTCAATGTCTTCCCCGAACCCGATGGCAAGATCTGGTCCTTCGGCGGAGGCTGGAGACAAGGCGAAGAATTCATTCCTTCGATGCCCTCCCTGTTGGCTGAACGCAGCAGCACACAAGGCGTACGAATTGATTATGGCATCAACGCCGAAACCGTACCGGTCTTGTCAGCGGCTAAATTGCTCGACCCCGACGCCCAAATCGGTTCTCTGGAAGGCAAGAAGATTGTCTACGGCGCCTACGCAACGGAACTCGGCGACATCTTTTTGACGCCGGTGCATGGGCCAATGCCCGGTGCAATGGTGCAGATATTAGCAGCAGAAACCTTGCTCGCCGGTCGCGAAATCAAACTGGTCTCTCCCATTTTCCCGCTCTGCATCATCATGATCATGGCTGTTTTGTTGAGTTGGCAGTTCAGAGATCGCTGGGGATGGTGGATGAGCGCCATTCTGCTATCTGGCCTGATCCTGGAGCTTGGTGCCTTCAGTCTTTACAAATATTGGGCGCTGCAAGTGCCCACCGCAGCGTCGCATGTTTTCATCATTGCCAGTATCTTCTGGCGCTATGTTGCGCTCAACAACTTGATCAATAAACTCATGCTGGCCGCCAGAGCTGATGCCCGATTGAGCCGCGACCAATTGGAGTTCTTGTCCAAGCATGATGAAGACACCGGCGCGATGCGACGTCTCGCCTTCTTGGAAGAATGTGCGGAGCAGATTGGCCTGAACGGACCCAATTCGTCGCTCGCCGTGTTTGAGCTCAGCCGAATGGACACCGTCTCAACGGCGTTGGGACATGAGCGCGCAGAACAAATGGCGGTCATGTTCTACAACCAGCTCAAAGTGCTGACGCCGCAATCGGTGGTGATTTGCAGGCTCGCGCCGTTCAGCTTTGCCATTGCATTCTCTGCTGGGTCAGAAGAGCAACTTGCCAGCTTTGCCGAGCAAATCCACAAGCAGCTTAGCAGACCCGTGAACATGGGTGGAGCAACCATAACGCCAAACATCAAGGCGGGCTTTACCCGTTGCCGAAACTATGCCGGGGATCTGTCAAATGCCGCCGAGGGTATGCTGGTCGATGCACAGGTTGCGCTCAACTTCGCTGTCCAGTCTGGTCGCAAGGATTTTGTCGTTTTTGATGGAAGCATCGATCGTCAAATGCGTCGTAATGCCATCATTGAAGCGGATCTCAGGGCAGCGATCGAAAGTGATGCGATGGAGTTGCACTTCCAGCCCATCATTGATTTGGCGACAGGCAAGACAGTGACTTTTGAATCACTGCTGCGATGGAAACATCCGAAATTGGGCAGAGTTCCGCCGTTTGAACTCGTGAACATCGCAGATGCTGCAGGCTACGCGTTTCTTCTGGACAAATATGTTCTTCGCAAAGCGTGTGTGGCGGCAGCGCAGTTCCCAAACCACATCGCCATTTCCGTCAATATCGGACCGCAGCACTTCGAGATCAAGGGTTTTGCAGAGCTTGTGATGGGCATATTGCAGGAAACCGGATTGCGACCCGAGCGCCTCATCTTGGAAGTGTTGGAAACAGCCGCACTTGGTCAGTCGGAAACGCTGGATTCCAATGTCAACAAATTGCGTGGCAATGGTATTTCCATCGCATTGGACGATTTCGGAACGGGCAATGCCGGCTTTGAGCATTTGGCTCGCTTTCCGTTTGACAAAGTGAAACTGGACAAGGCATTTGTTCAGGGAATCGGCCTGAGCAAGAGTAAACAGGCGATTGTGCAAGCGACACGCAAGCTTTGTGATGCATTTGGTACCCAGATGATTTGCGAAGGAATTGAAACTGAGGAGGACCGTTCGCTGGTTCGACTTCTGGGTTGCGACATGGGTCAGGGCTACCTGTTTGCCAAGCCGCTTACGCTTGAAAACGCGGTTGCCAGCCTGAATGAGCATCCAAACTGTGTAAGACTGCAGGAATCGGCCTGAAAATCACCGATTTACTGTCAAATTTCTGTTACCCACAACCTTGCACCTGAATAACTGCTTTCTTATATACGCGGCACGGATGAACGGTTATGACCGCGCATCATAAATCAAAGCCAAAGGGGCTGCCCCACGGAACGCCATAAAGGGTCCGGGCAGTCAGCTAGAGAAGAGGTCAAAAATGGCAAAAGTAATTGGTATCGATCTAGGTACAACAAACTCCTGCGTTGCCGTCATGGATGGCAAGGACGCGAAGGTGATTGAGAATGCCGAAGGCGCGCGAACAACACCTTCCATGGTGGCATTCACCGATGACGGCGAGCGCCTCGTCGGCCAGCCGGCAAAACGCCAGGCGGTCACCAATCCCGAGAACACGCTTTTTGCAGTCAAGCGACTGATCGGTCGCCGGTTCACAGATCCAACGGTGAAAAAGGACCAGAAAATGGTTCCGTTCAAAATCGTTGAAGGCAAGAATGGCGATGCCTGGGTTGAGGCTGGTTCTGAAAAGCACTCCCCGGCACAAATCTCCGCCATGATCCTGAACAAGATGAAGGAAACCGCAGAAGCCTATCTGGGCGAGAAAGTCGAGCAGGCCGTAATCACGGTTCCAGCTTACTTTAACGATGCCCAGCGTCAGGCAACAAAAGATGCCGGCAAAATCGCAGGCCTCGAAGTGCTGCGCATCATCAACGAACCAACTGCTGCGGCGTTGGCTTACGGACTGGACAAGTCCGCTGGCGGCACGATTGCCGTTTACGACTTGGGCGGTGGCACATTCGATGTATCCATATTGGAAATCGGCGACGGTGTTTTTGAGGTGAAATCCACCAATGGTGACACATTCCTGGGTGGTGAAGACTTCGATATGCGTCTGGTTGATTATTTCGCCGACGAATTCAAGAAGGACCAGGGTGTTGATCTGAAAGGCGACAAGCTTGCATTGCAGCGTTTGAAGGAAGCTGCCGAGAAGGCAAAGATTGAGCTTTCTTCCAGCGCGCAAACCGAAGTGAACCTGCCCTTCATTACCGCAGATGCCTCAGGTCCAAAACACCTG
>JAHEJF010000205.1 GCA_024639025.1 Ahrensia sp.
AGATCAGCCGAACCGCCGCCTGCTTACCAGGTTGCAGGAGCTCTGAGTTTTACAGCTTTAAGTTGTGGTTGAAAATACCCCAAGATCCCAGGCGGCCCGTAGCTGCAATGAAAAACTGATTCTGTCAATACGTGATTTCTTGCGGTTGTGGATAGAGTCCGCGCTTCGGTATCGATTCTAGAGGGGATACTCAACTGATTCGGCTAGGGGACAACACCATGATAGTGATTGTAGACAACAGAGAGCTTGTGCGTGACGGGTTTAAGGCGATGTTCTTAAGGCTTGGTTATCCGGCAGTCAGTGTCGGTGAAAATGAGCTTGATGATTGGCTGGACTCACTATGTGCCGACGATCTGGACAATGTGCAGGCTTTTCTTCTGGGTACTGTGGATGACAATGAGGGAACAGTCGCAGCTGTTCGCGAGCGAACCAAGGCACCCCTAATCGCTGTGCTCGACCAATCCAGCCTTCCCGCAATATTGAACCTTTTCGAGAATGGCGCTGACGATGTCGTCAAGAAGCCGGTCCACGTCACCGAGATCCTCGCCCGCGCAGCAGCGATACGTCGCCGTCACAAGGTTGAAGAACCAAAACGGGATTTTGGTGCGCTGCGTGTTTTCAGTGACGGGCGTGATCCGCAGGTTGATGGCGAGCCGTTTGCCTTGCCGCGCCGAGAGCGGCGTATCCTTGAATATCTTGCCTCTATCGGAGATCGCAGGGCGACACGTTCGCAGATCTACAATGCGGTTTATGGCGTGATGGAAGAAGAGGTTGATGAATGCGTGGTCGAAAGCCACATCAGCAAACTGCGCAAGAAGTTTAAAAACGCGCTGGGTTACGACATCATCGATTCGAAGCGTTTTCTGGGCTACCGCCTGATTCAGCAATCAAGCGACACTGCTGTTGCCACTGAAGTTACTTCATCGACGGAGTATGTTCCGCAAGGCGGTGCGAGCCTCGCACAAGCTTCGGCTGCTACAGTTTCTTAAACGAAACTGAGGAATCCGTCATGAGCTTATATGGTATGATGCGCACAGGCGTGTCGGGCATGAACGCACAAGCAAATAAACTTTCAACGGTTGCCGACAACATCGCGAACGCCAATACGACGGGCTACAAAAAGTTCGAAACGCTCTTCTCGACACAGGTCGTCAACGAGAGCGGCGGGACATATTATTCGGGTGGTGTTACCGCACTAGCACGCCAAATGGTGAGCCAACAGGGCGTTCTTGAATTTACCAACTCCAGCTCGGACCTTGCGATTACAGGCAACGGATTTTTTGTCGTTCAGGACGCCGCTGGAACGCCTCAAATGACGCGCGCTGGTTCCTTTGTTGCCAATTCAGAGGGCCAACTGGTCAATGCGGCTGGTTTTACATTGATGGGCTACAGTTTTGAAAACGGCATTCCCTCGACCGTTGCCAATGGTTTTGAAGGGTTGGAGCCGGTTCAAATAAGTGACACGGAACTCTTGGCTGATGCATCGACAGCTGCGACATTTGTTGCCAACCTCCCATCAGATGCTGCCATCGTAACCGGCACTACGGCAGCGGGTAACGTCGCGGCCAGTGAGTTTACCAGCAAGACATCGATCGTGGCATACGACAATTTGGGCGGTCGGAAGTTGCTGGACGTCTATTTCACCAAGACTGCAGATAACACATGGGAAGTAGCGGTCTTCGATCAGGCCGACGCATCACCGACGACCTCGTTTCCTTATGCATCGGCTCCGCTTGTCACTGATACGCTGACTTTTGATCCGACAACAGGCAACCTGGCTGGCGGCAGTCCCACATCGCTGACGTTCACCGTTCCCGATGGTGCGTCTTTGACGGTTGATATGCCCGATGTCACCCAATTGGCAACTGATTTCATTGTTGCGGAAGTCACCATGGACGGCAATCCGCCCGCGAGTATCGAGCGGGTCGAAATCAGTGCAGATGGGACAGTTTACGGAGCATATACCGACGGTTCCACCCGGGCGATGTTCCGCATTCCGATCGCCAGCGTGGTGAGCCCTGACCAACTGGAATCAAGAACAGGCAATGTGTTTTTGACGACGCCCGATTCCGGAGAAGTGCAAATCGGTTTTGCCAATGAAGCTGGCAATGGCAGCGTGGTGTCAGGCGCACTGGAAGCTTCGACGGTCGATATTGCAGCTGAACTGACCATGATGATCGAAGCGCAAAGGACATATACCGCCAACTCAAAAGTCTTTCAGACAGCCTCCGAACTGACGGAAGTTGTTATCGGCCTGAAGCGTTAATCGCAGCGAACCTGGTTCGCTGAGAGTTCTGAAACCGCAATGAGAAAGAGAAAGATATGTCACTGTCGTCTGCTCTTCGAATAGCACAGAGCTCGATATTCAACACATCCTATCAGACGTCAGTTACCTCGAGAAACATTTCGGAGGCCAGCAATCCTGATTATGTCAGGCGCAACGCCGATCTTGTGAGCACCGAGGGTGGCGCTCGCGTTGCCGAAATCCGTCGCAATGAGGATGTTGCTCTTTTTCGAAGCAGCTTGAACGCGCTTTCGTCCAGCGCCGGGCAGTCGGTCATATTCGAAGCAGCCACCAGGCTGAACTACATGGTCAATAGTTCGGACAATTCGACGGCGCCGGCCACGCTTCTCAGCCAGTTTGAAAACGCGCTGCAACTCTACTCTTCTGACCCATCCAATTCGCTTGCAGGCGAGAACGCCATTTATGCTGCCAAGGAGTTGGCTAACGGCATCAGTGATGCATCGTCCGCAGTCCAGAGCTATCGTGGCGCTGTTGATCTTGAGATTGCCGATGGTGTGGCACGGGTCAACGAATTGCTTGATGAGTTTGGTGCACTCAATGACGAAGTTGTCCAGGGCACGGCGCTGGGCAAGGACGTCAATGACGCGATGGACGCCCGCGATCTCGTTCTGAAGGAACTGTCGGGCTATATCTCCATTTCGACGGTGGGTCGTCGAGACAATGATTTAATGATCTTTACGGCGCAGGGCGTGACTTTGTTTGAGACGGTGCCGCGCACTGTCTCGTTTGATCCGATTTCCGCTCACGCGCCCGGTGTGCCAGGCAACCAGATCTTTATTGATGGCGTGCCGCTCAATGCCGGCAGTGGGGCCAACACCGATGCGATTGGAAGCCTGTCGGCGATGTTGCAGGCGCGTGATGATTTGGCGATGGATGTGCAGGGTCAGCTTGATGAAATTGCACGCGGCCTCGTAGTCGCATTTGCCGAAACCGACCAAACTGCTTCGGCGCTTCCAGACCAGGCAGGGCTGTTCACCTATGCTGGCGGACCGGCAGTGCCAACAGGCGCAACGGCCGTTAACGGACTGGCCTTGTCACTTTCTGTGAATGGATTGTTTGATCCCGACCTTGGTGGCGATCCGCAACTCCTCCGTGATGGGGGCGCCAATGGCGCTGCCTATGTTGCCAATGCAGCTGGATCAGCTGCCTTTGCAGACAATCTGATCAGATACACAGAACAAATTGATGAACCTATTTCTACTGATCCGGCGTTTGGCCTGACTGGAAATTACACGCTCTCCAATTATGCAGAATCCTCGATTGGATATCTGGATTCAATCCGACAGGCGGCATCGCGCGCTTCTGAAAGCGATGCTGCGTTGAGCGAGCGTTTGTCCAGCATGCTCTCGGCGACCACAGGCGTGAACCTGGATGAAGAACTCTCCATGCTGATTGAGCTTGAGCAATCTTACCAGGCTTCTGCACGCATCATAGCGACCGTCGATGAGATGTTTGCGGCACTGTTTGGAGCTTTTAGGTAGATCATGAAAGCTTCATATGTTTCCTCATACTCGGTCAATTTGGCGCTTCGCAGTTCTACTGCCCGGTTGCAGGCTCGCCTCCCAGGCCTGCAGCAGGAAATGGTGACCGGGCTTCATGCAGATAGTGGCATGTCGCTCGGTTCCCAGACTGCAACACTCGCCCAGGTCAAAAATGACATCACCAATATTGAGCGGCTTTACGATACCAACAACCGGGTCATGACCCGGATGAGCATGGCCCAATCGGGTTTGAAACAGCTCAACACAATTGCCCAGGAAGTCGTCAATGCAATCGGATTGACCCTGGGGGATGATTCACAAAAGGGCGCCGTGGCGACCAGCGCGCAAAACGCGGTGATGGAGCTGACATCGGTGCTGAACCGGCAGGCTGACGGGATCTATCTGTTTGCTGGCGACAATGCTGATACACAACCTGTCATCGAGTATGAAGGTACGACATTACAGGCCGATTTTGATACCGCGTTCCAAACCTATTTCGGTTTTCCAAAAACTGATGCGGCGACTGCCGGCATTACAGCTGCGCAAGTGAACGACTTTATCACAACCGTCGCAGAACCTTTGTTTCTGGGTGCAGGCTGGACAACCAATGTTTCCAGCGCTTCAGACAATCTGCAAAAGGCACGTGTTGAGGACGGTCAGACGGTCGATGTTTCAGTGAGCGCCAATGAAGATGCCTTTCAGCAGATAGCCATCGGTTCGATTTTGGCCTCCGAGTTTTACCAAACCGAGATTGGTGGCGAGGGGTTGTTTGCTGTCGGTGAATACGCTTCGGAAACCGTCGCCACTGCCATTAGCGGTCTGACGAAAATTCAGGGGCAGCTTGGTTTGAGAGAAGAGCGCGTGTCGCGTGCCAATGATAGCTTGAATGTCCAGAAAGACCTGTTTGAGACCTATGTCGTGGATCTTGATGGCGTTGATGCCTATCAGGCAGCCATCGAAGTAAACACCCTCATTACACAAATCGAAGTTTCCTACTCGGTGACTTCACGTATTCAAAATTTAAGCCTGATCCAGTTCCTTCGTTGATCGGGTCGTAACACGGTAACAAAAAT
>JAHEJF010000206.1 GCA_024639025.1 Ahrensia sp.
ATTGGGCAGAATCCGATATTGCCTATGCGCTGGAAACCGGTTTCACGCCTGAATTTGACTCGCTTGGCAGCTCAATGGCTGACGTTGTGTCAAACTATGCGAATGTCGCATCCAGCGACAGGGACGCGATTGCTGCCTATCTGAAGCATTTGTCATCAGATAAATAGAGCACTATTGCGCTATGCACTCTGGCTCGGCCCGACATCGTGCTGATCAGCAACCATGCTTTAACATAGTATTGATAGGTGTGACGCCAATCGCATTGGGGTAGGGATTTTAAAAGTGAAGAATCGCGCACCACATCAAATCCAGCGTTGTTCCAAATTTGCCGTCGGCGTCGTGCTCGCTCTCGGTTTGTCGCTCTTGGCGACAGGCACATGGTTTTCTGGCCATCCTGCCAGCGCACAGGAATTGTTGCCACTAACACTCGACACGGAAGCCGAACGCGAAGGGGATCACCCGTGGAAGATCGATCCCAGCCAAAGCAATCTGAAAATTCGTGTCAATCTGAATGGCACGCTCGTTGAAGGCGCGTTCTCCCAATGGGATGCGCAGATCAATCTCGATCCCGAAAACCTCGATACGGCATTTGTTGATGCGCGTGTCGACATGACGAGTCTGGTTCTGGGTGACCTTAGCGAGCAAGCCAAGGGTGTTGATTTCCTCAATGTCAGTCAGGAAGCGGAGGCGCGATTCCTCTCCGATTTTCTCTGGCTGAGGGGGGACGGTCGTATCGATGCGGAGGGATTGCTGATGATCGGCGGCGTGACCAAACCTTTTGTTCTGACTTTCGCCCTGGGCATTGAGGACCAGCAGGCCAGGATGCAGGCCTACACCATCATTGATCGTACCGAGTTCGGTGTGGGTACAAAAAAATTCGCAACCGAGGAAAGCCTCGCATTTGCTGTAGAGGCAGCCATCGACATTGTGGCTGAAAAACAGTGGTAGATAAGACGGTTCTTCAGATAAACACGCTTCACTCTATGACTTGAATCAGTTTCTCAATCCATTGAATCACGATCGTATCGAATCAAAATAATCCATTGATACAATTAATTAAAATAGATACCTCTTCAACGGTTTACTGGGCGGCGACCTTGATCGCAAATGCGTAGGAATAGGCAATTTCTTCCAATCGGGAAAAGCGACCCGACGCACCGCCATGCCCGGCGCCCATATTGGTTTTCAGCAAGACAGGGCTTTCGCCCGTCTTTTTATCGCGCAATCTGGCCACCCATTTTGTTGGCTCCCAATAGGTCACGCGAGGGTCCGTCAATCCCGAGAT
Source organism: Ahrensia sp. (assembly GCA_024639025.1). GTDB lineage: Bacteria > Pseudomonadota > Alphaproteobacteria > Rhizobiales > Rhizobiaceae > Ahrensia. The sequence continues at coordinate 1,286 of JAHEJF010000206.1, forward strand.
TGCCAGAACAGGCGGATAGTCTTGCGCATCCACATTGTCATAGGGCGAATAGGAAGCAATGTTCGCATAGTCCGCTTTTGATGTAATAGGATTTCCCCATTCTGGCCATTCTGGCGGGGTGAGGGGAAGCGTGTCATCAAGCATTGTGTTGAGCACATCAACAAATGGAACTTCGGCGATGATGCCGCCAAAGGCATCGGGCGCAATATTGACCACAGCGCCCATCAACATACCGCCAGCAGAACCGCCCTGTGCAACAATCTTCCCGGGCGCTGCGTATTTTTCTGCGGTCAAGTAACGCGCCACCTCAACAAAATCCTTGAAAGTATTGGTTTTTGTCTCGCGCTTTCCATCTTCGTACCAAGCAAATCCCTTGTCTTTACCGCCGCGGATATGCGCAATGGCATAAATGAAGCCACGGTCGACCAATGAAAGGCAGTTGGTATTGAAGGAAGCGGGGATGGTGATGCCGTACGAGCCGTAGCCGTACAGCAAGACCGGGTTTGTTCCATCGCATTTCGCTTCTGCTGGCATTACGAGCGACACAGGCACCAATGCCCCGTCATGGGAAGGCACCATCAGCCGCTCTGTCCTGTATTTGCTGATATCGTGTCCCGATGGCACCTCCTGAGTTTTGAGCAGGACGCGCTCTCTGGACACCATGTTGTAGTCAAACACCTGGCTTGGTGTTGCCATGGAAGAATAGGAAAAACGGATCGTATCGGTGTCATATTCATAAGAACCTGACAGACCCAGCGAATAGGCCTTTTCATCAAAGCTGATGTGATGGATGTCGCCTGATTGGCGATCCATGATTGCTATGCGGGGCAAACCTTCGTGTCGTTCCAGCCAGGTCAGGTGATTCTTGTATGCGCTGACCGACAAGATCAGTGTGCCGGGCGTGTGTGCCACTACTTCGGTCCAGTTATCCTGACCCGGTTGATGCACTGGAGCGCTCATGATCTTGAAATCCTTGGCGCCACCGGCATTGGTCAGGATAAACCAGACATCGCCGCCTTCTTCCAAGCTGTATTCTACTCCTTTTTGGCGTGCTGCAACGATCTGCGGCGCGGCAGCGGGATCGTCGGCAGGAATGAGAAGGAGCTCCGAAGTCTCATGATCATGAATATCGATGATAATGTAGTCATCGAGCCTTGTACCACCGACGCCCATGAAGAACCCCGCATCAGCTTCTTCATAGATCAATTTGTCTTCTGATTGAGGTGTTCCCATTCGGTGATAGAAAACCTTGGAAGGGCGGTGGTTGGCATCCATTTTGGAGTAAAAAAGCCCGGTACCGGCAGCATCCCATGCACCACCCCCTGCGGTATCTTCAAGCTGGTCGTCGAGGTCTTTTAACGTGTTCAGATCGCGCACCCGCAAGGTGAAATACTCCGATCCCTTGTCGTCGTAGCTCCAGATCAGCCGTTTGTGATCATTGGAGTGACCAGCGCCGGCAAGTCGGAAATAGTCCTTGCCTTCCGCTTCCCTGTCGCCATCCAGCACGATCCGCCGATTGCCATCAGGCTTGTTCCGTTCCACCTGATAAAATCTCGGCTGCTGACCTCCTGTCACAAACGAACTGCCATAGCAGTAAGGTCCGTGCGGCGCCGGAACGCTCTCGTCGTCTTCCTTGATGCGCCCCTTCATTTCTCCAAATAGCGCCTCTTGCAGTTCCTTTGTGTCGGACATGAGCGCCGCAGAGTAAGCGTTCTCCGCCTCGAGATGGCTTCGAATATCGGCGTCCAACACCGAGGTGTCCTTGAAAACCTCCTGCCAGTTGTCCGCACGCAGCCAAGCGTATTCATCCACCCGCTCAATACCATGACGGGTATCTTTGAGCGCACGTTTTTGGGCTACCGGGGCTTTGATATCGGTCTTGAAGCAGAGAGTGCTCATCTGTTGTCCAGGGAAAAGAGTTACATTTCGTCGGGTGTGAAATTCATGGCAACGCCATTCATGCAATAACGCAAGCCGGTCGGATTGGGTCCGTCATTGAAGACATGGCCCAGATGTCCATCACAATCAGCACAGCGGATTTCGGTCCGCACCATGAAGAAGGACCGGTCCTTATGCTCAGAGACCGAGCTGGGGTCGATTGGTTCAAAGAAGCTTGGCCAACCGGTACCGCTCTCGAATTTGGCGTCGGATCGAAATAGCGGCTTGTCACATCCGGCACACACATAGACGCCTTCGCGCTTTTCAGCGTTGAGCGGTGAGGTGCCCGCGCGCTCGGTTCCATGCTTGCGCAATACTTCAAACTGTTCGGGCGTGAGTTGCTCGCGCCAGTCAGCTTCGGACTTCTTGATTTTTGTATCTGAGTTTGAGGCCATTTTGATACTCCTTCCGCCAAGCAGATAGGCAGTTTTGTCTCCCACAGCAATGCCAAGTCATTTCACGATGATGTAATCTGCCAAAAAACGCTGCAAAATGTTGATTTTGCCCACCTACACCTTGCCGGGAAGCTGACTTCGCAATACATCTGTTAGGAGTTCTTAGGGCCCATATATAATGCGTGAGCGCAATAAAAATATACACGTCGAGGCAAGATGGGTTTAACGTTTTACGCCCTGTTGGCGCCCTTTGTAGCGGCTATATTCGCGCCAATGCTTGTGCGGCGTTTCGGCCATAATGCAGCTTGGGTGCTGGCATTGGTGCCTGCCGCGCTGTTTATCCATTTCACTGGCTTTATCGATCCAGTTTCCCAAGGTGAACGCATCACCGGCGGTGTCGCCTGGATCCCTTCATTCAATGTGAATTTTTCATGGTTGATTGATGGCCTTTCGCTTGTCTTTGCGCTGCTGATCACCGGCATCGGAACCTTCATCATCCTTTATTCTGGCGGCTATATGAAGGGCCACCCGCAACAGGGACGCTTTATTTCCTTCATGCTGATGTTCATGGGCGCCATGCAGGGGCTTGTGCTGGCGGACTCGTTCCTTCTGCTTTTTGTTTTCTGGGAACTGACATCAATCACGTCGTTCCTGTTGATCGGTTTCAACCACAATATGGAGCGCTCGAGGCGGGCTGCCATTCAGGCGTTGGTCGTAACCGGCATTGGTGGACTATCGCTGCTAGCCGGCTTGATTTTCATCTGGAATGTCACGGGTGTTTCTGAAATCTCATTGATGCTCTCAACCGGCGATTTATTGCGCGATAGCCCGTTCTATCTGGCAATCCTGATCTTGATCTTGGGTGGCGCATTCACAAAGTCGGCTCAGTTTCCGCTGCATTTCTGGTTGCCCAACGCAATGGAAGCGCCAACGCCCGTTTCGGCTTATCTTCACTCTGCCACCATGGTGAAAGCGGGGGTGTTCCTGGTCATGCGTATGAACCCAGTGCTGGGTGAGACATTGGCCTGGGAAACCATTCTGCCCATCTTTGGTGGGATCACATTGCTGGTCGGCACCTTGCTTGCTGTTCGTCAGACCGATTTGAAACTGATGTTGGCGTACACGACCGTGGCATCGCTTGGATTGCTCGTGATGCTCACTGGCTTTGGCACAGAAAAGGCAATCGAGGGTGCCGTGTTGTACCTGATCGCCCACTCGCTGTTCAAAGGGACGTTGTT
>JAHEJF010000207.1 GCA_024639025.1 Ahrensia sp.
GCCGCGCCAAAAAAGGAGAGCGTTGCCATTATTTGCCTCGGTGTTTTTGTTTTTTCCGTCGCGCGATCTTAGTGAATTAGCTAATGGAAACAAGCTCCACATCAAACACCAGAACCTTGCCCGCCAATGGATGATTGGCATCCATCGTGACAGTGGTTTCGTCTGCTTCAATTATGATTAGATTGATGGCCTGGCCGTCTTGTGCCGTGGCTTGCAGCTGTGCTCCGACTTTAATCTCGATTTCGGGAGGTAATTGACTTCGTTCGACCTTTTGAATGCCTTCGGGATGGTGCGGTCCATATGCCTCATCGGCCGCAATTTCCACTGTTTGTTTGTCACCAACTTTCATGCCGCGCATCGCTTTGTCCAAGCCTGGAATGACTTGGCCAGATCCCAGCTCGAAGGCGAGCGGATCGCGCCCTTCTGATGAATCGAAAACTGTGCCGTCGGTGAATTTGCCCGTGTAGTGGATATGCACGGTGTTGCCGTGTTCTGCCTGTGTCATGTTGCCTGCTTGGATTTTGTTCTGCGCAGGCGCAGCCTGGGCACTGGATCATCCGCCGGTTTGGCGGGGTGTGGAATCACCATAATGGGGCAGAGCATGATGTAAAGGCGCGGCACACCTTGTCCATGCGTGTTTGATTGCGGCCTGCGCCTTGCTTGCGGCTAGGCGTGCGTTTCAACAGCCGCAGTGAGCTTGTCGAACGCCTGGTTCCATCCGCCTTCGCCTGCCGAGCCTTCCGGCACACCGATATGGACCATCTTCATCGTGGTTGTTCCGTCTGCTTCGCTCAGGTCCACAATGACTTCGGTGACATCGGGGTGTCCTTCGGGCATTCCCATGCTTTGGGGCGGGATGATGTTGCCCTCGGCGTCACACATGCTCTCGGTATAAACCAGTCGCATGGGCTGGTTGATTTCCTTGTAGACGCCAATGAACCACATACTCATGGACCGTTCTGGGGACTTCATCTCCATGCAAATTTTTCGGGTGCCTCCCACCGTGACGTCCATTTCTGCGATTGGTACACTCATGCCCATTGGCCCGTACCATTGTTTGAACAGGTCCGGATTCGTCCACATTGCCCAGACCGTATCGATAGAGGCGTTGAATTTCCGCTCAATTTTTACCCAGTTCTGCTGATCAGTCATGTTTGCTGTCCTTCGTTGCCTCTAGTAATCTTTCCATTGTCTCAAACCGTGCATCCCAGATGTGGCGATATTGCTCGGCCCAGTTCGCAACATCCTTGAGGGAATTTGCATTGAGCCTGCAGGGGCGGAATTGTGCGGTTTTTCCTCGTTCGATGAGCTGTGCGTTCTCCAGAACGCGAATGTGCTTTGAGATGGCCGGCAAGCTCATGTTAAATGGTTCTGCCAGCGCATTCACTGTCGCCTCTCCCTGGGCGAGGCGCGCGAGAATTGCGCGCCGGGTCGGGTTGGCGAGCGCTGCAAATACGGCATCGAGCTTGTCTGCTTCCGTCATGCATTTATATTAAACCTATCGGTTAATTAATCAAGTGGTTTAATTTAAATACGCCACCTTGGGATTATGGCATTGCTGCCAAAACGATTGTTTGAGTGCTCAATCTCTTGTATTTTGGAGTTCCCAATTATCGGAGCCCAGAAATGGAAAAAGTGAACTTCACCCAAATGAAGGACGGCACAAGGGAGGAGTACGAGTTTCTGACAGCGCATGAAATCGATCACGCCAAGCATACGGCGCACCGATTGCTGAAAGCGCTGGTAGAGCTGGACGAAAGCCTTTCCGGGTATCAGGTTACCCGATTGGAGCACTCCATTCAGTCAGCAACGAGGGCTTGGCGCGACGGTGCGGATATCGATTGGGTGGTTGCTGCATTGCTGCACGATGTGGGCGACATCTATGCGCCGTATAATCACGATGAATATGCCGCAACAATTCTAAAACCCTTTGTGCGTGAGCAGTGCACTTGGTGTGTTCAAACCCATGGTGACTTTCAAATGATCTATTATGGCCAGCATTTGAGCGGCATGGATCCACACAAGCGCGACCGGCATGCAGGTCATATCTATTTCGACGATTGTGTGGCGTTTTGCGAGCGCTGGGACCAGGCCAGCTTTGACCCTAATTATGATCAATTGCCGCTCGATTTTTTCGCCCCCATGGTCGAAGAGGTATTTGCGCGCGAACCTTATGACCCTAATGTGATCTTGAGCGGTACACGCGTGCCTTTGCAAGATGACAAAATTGCTGCCGAACGACTGCAAAAGTGAGAATTTGGCGCGAATGCCATTTGGGTGGGCAATAGGTGTCAGTCAGACAGAGTCGACGGCGGGAAAGCCCAGCGACTCCGAGCCATTGATGAGTGACTTAATATGGTTAGATCCATTTCCCGGTGCCTCGAAATGACGCCATACAAGGCCGGATAATAACACCAGTGAACGCTGATGTCGGCGGTGATTGTCAATAATGATCGCGGCTCCCGTCATGGTTGATATTCGCGTGTGCTCAACTTTGTTAGGCTGTCACATTGCTTCCGAGTTGTTAAATCTGGAGAGAGTGCCATGCCCATCAAGCTCAGACTTGCGACATTCAATATCGAAAATCTTTTCACACGCCATGATTTCAATGCCTTTATCAAGGGGCCAAACAGCCGCGAATCGCGCTATTTGGCGCCTATTGTCAAATTCATGGCGGAGTATGGCGACGGCGATATCCGAGATTTCGAGGATTTTCGCCAACTGGTCAAAGTAGCCGCAATTTCACAGGATGATGACAAACGCCAACATACTGCGCTTGCTCTGGCTGCCCTGGATGCCGACGTTGTGGCTTTGCAGGAAGTTGACAGCTTTGACGCCTTGCGCCGGTTTCTTTCTGCCTATTATGTGAAAACCGGCGAGACCAATTACCGGCATGTCGTTTTGCATGAAGGCAATGACCCGAGGGGCATTGATGTCGCGACGATATCGCAATCCGATTGGCCTCTCTACAGCCGGAGTCATGCCGACCTAACACCTGCCTGGATCGACAACACGCCCACTGGTGTGGCGCTGTTGGATGATTTTCCCCTGGCAAAGACACGTGCCGGTCAACTAAGCGGAAAGAGGATCTTCCGCCGTGATTGTGTGGAGATCGTGCTCACCAAAACCGAACAGGAAGTCTCGATTTTCAACTGCCATTTTAAATCGATGGGGGGAGGGCGCAGTCAATCAATGGGCATGCGTCAGCTCGAGGCCATAACGGTGAGGGAGATCATCAACCGCAAATATGATGATCCAGCAACCGCACTCTGGGCAGTTATGGGGGATCTAAATGACTACCGCCAAGTCATCAAGGTACGGGCAGCCCTGGATGGCAATGGCAATCGTATCGAGGAAATCGATGTCCCTGATGAGAGCGGTGTTGATCCATTGCTCGTGGATGGATTTGGGATCAATTTGTTGGACCAATTGTCTGAATTTGAGCGCTGGACGCATTTTTATCCCGCCGAGAAACATAAGACCCAGCTTGACTACATTATCGTTTCACCTGCCTTGGCCGATAAACTGGTCGGTTCGCCAGAGATCATACGCTTGGGGATGCCACATCGCGTGCCCAATCTTGACCCCAACAGGCGTTTTCCGCGGGTGGGTTGGGACCGTCCCAAGGCATCGGACCATTGTCCGGTGGTCGCTGAATTCAGGATTTAGGGAGTAGGGCAGCCCTTGAAGGAGTCGCGGTACCCGGATTTATTCAATATTTTCAATGCTCTAAATCCGTGCCAGCGTTTCAGTTGAAGATTGAAACGTTCTAGGGGTAGGGCGGCCAAAGCCAGTTTGATTGCCTAGACCCAGTTCTTCCTGCTCGCACAGATTTCCATGACTGAGCATCGCCCGATTGTGATGCAATTTTTGCCCAACGCTAGAGGCTATTTGCATTTGTGCTTCGCAGCTTTGTTTGCCTGATCTAAACTGGATTATGAGCACACTGCGGAGTACAGGTAAATCAATTTAAAAACCGTCTACACGGTTTGAAATACCATCTAGACGGTAGTATTTAATAACCATCTAGACGGTTAATTAGGGAGGCGATTTGAGGGATGGCGACATGTGCGATCCATTGATCCGGCGGGCAAATCTGTCAGATGCTGATGATCTGGCGACCTGCATTGAGGCGGCATATGCGCGATATAGGGAACGCATACCTGATCTGCCTGCGGTTTCAGAAGGAATTGAAGCTGAAATCGAGCGCAATCAGGTGTGGGTCGTGCTTGAAGGCATCGATATTGTTGGTGGGTTATTCCTTATAGCGCAACCGGATCACCTGAAACTTGCCAATCTGGCTGTGCATCCAGCGCATGGTGGAAAGGGTATCGGGCGGCAATTGATTGCGCTGGCCGAGCAGGAAGCTTCTCGCCAGGAATATGAGGAGATGCGGCTCGTTACGCATGTGTTGATGCCGGAAAATATCGCGATTTATGCCCATTTGGGCTGGGGGGAAACCGAGCGATCCGGCAATTCGGTTTTGATGCGCAAGCGACTGGGCGTGGCCTGAAACGAGGTTCCGACGCTTGCCTGCTTGGAAACCAGATATGCCTATCGGGCCAGTGCCTCTTTGAGGGCGTGCCAGCTTTGCTTTGGCGTCCGTTCAAGCGTCTGATAGTCCACATGAACAAGGCCAAAGCGTTTGTCATAGCCCAGAGTCCATTCATAATTGTCCAGCAGCGACCAAACCGTATATCCCTTGATCGGTACGCCATTGGCGATGACTTTCTGCATGGCTGCTACGTGGCTGTTCAGGAAGCTGATGCGCCAGGGGTCTTCGACAGTCTCATCGGCCTTCTGTTCGGGCCCCGCCATGCCGTTTTCTGTGACGATAATCG
>JAHEJF010000208.1 GCA_024639025.1 Ahrensia sp.
CGTACACGACCGTGGCATCGCTTGGATTGCTCGTGATGCTCACTGGCTTTGGCACAGAAAAGGCAATCGAGGGTGCCGTGTTGTACCTGATCGCCCACTCGCTGTTCAAAGGGACGTTGTTTATGGTCGCCGGCAACGTTGATCACGAGGCCGGGACGCGCGATGTCACCAAGCTGGGAGGCCTGATGGCGGCGATGCCGATCACTTTTGGCGCCGCCATTCTGGCAGCGCTGTCCATGGGTGGATTGCCGCCTTTTGTCGGGTTTCTCGCCAAGGAAGAGATCTACTATGGAATTGCGCTTGCTGATCCTTGGTCGATCCTGATCACACTTGTCGCGATTGCCGGCAATGCGTTGATGTTCGTGATCGGCTTTGCGGTCGCCTTGAAGCCGTTCCTTGGAGAGAAAGTCAAAACGCCAAAGGCCGCGCATGAAGCGCCGCTGCTCATGTATGCAGGCCCCATTGTTCTTGCGGCTACAGGCATGATCGCAGCATTGCTGTCGGGCCTGTATCACCATTATTTTTCAAGCCCGATGGCCTCAGCGGTGGCAGGTGAATCCCTGACAATTTCAATCAGCATCGTGCCGCACCTTGGTATTGCACTGACCTTGTCTGTTGTGACCATTGCCTTGGGCGTTCTTGCCTACCTGAAAATTGATGCCATGCGAGATGTGCTCGCGAGAACATTGGAAGCAATTGGCTGGGGACCCGATCTTGGCTTTGACCAGGCAATGAGAGGACTGGTTCGAAGTGCAACCAGCCTGACTCGCACGCTGCAGGGCGGTTCGATGGAGGTCTATGTTGCCACGGTATTCGTGGCGCTTGGTGTTAGCCTTGTCGTGGGTTTGATCGGTGGCGGCGAGTTGCCCGCAATGCCCGATTTCCCTCAATTGCTGGTCTATGAATGGGCGATCATCATCATCTGTGTCATTGGGTTGTTCTCGGTTATGTTTGCCACCAACCGACTGACGGCAATCGTCTCGCTTGGTATTCAGGGATTTGCCGTCGCGCTGCTGTTCATGCTTATGGGAGCGCCGGATTTGTCCTTCACCCAATTCATGGTGGAAACATTGTCCGTCGTGATTTTGGCATTGGTCATGACGCGCTTGCGCTTGTCACCTCAGGACCATCGCTCAACGGCGCAGACCATACAGGACGCCACCATTTCGTTCGTCTGCGCTGCCGCCATGACATTGATCCTGCTCGGCGTTGTGCAAACACAATTCGATCCGACACTGACCGAGTTCTTCAACGCCTACTCTTACACGCTTGCGCAGGGCAAAAACATCGTGAACGTTATTCTGGTTGACTTCCGCGGCGTTGACACCTTTGGCGAGATCGCCGTTGTGATGGTGTCCGGTTTGGCCATTCTGGCGCTCATTCGTGTCGTGCCTAAAAAGCGTAAAAACAGTGCGCCGGAGATTGTCAGCGGAGGCACACCCTGATGCGCACGTTGATCTTTCGCACTGTCGCACCCTATCTGACCAGCTTGATGGTTCTGTATTCCGTCTTTGTATTGCTGCGCGGACACAACGAGCCTGGCGGCGGATTTATCGGCGGTTTGATTGCAGCCTCCGCGCTGGCCATTTACGGCATTGCCTGCGGTGTTTCGCCGGTGCGTCGTGCCATACGGTTCCATCCCATGGCGATTGCCGGATTTGGTCTCTTTCTGGCGGCATTTGCCGGTGTGATTTCAATCTTTGTAGATGTGCCGTTCTTGACCGGGCTGTGGATTTACCCGGTGTTGTTCGGTGTTGAACTCAAGCTTTCAACGACGCTCATTTTCGATATTGGCGTGTATTTGGTGGTCTTGGGCTCGATTACATCGACAGCGTTGGCGCTGGAAGAAAGGGAGCGTGACTGATGGAAGTTGCTGTTGCCGTTCTCACCGGCGTTTTCTTTTTCGTGTCAATCTATTTGATATTGTCGCGCCACATCATCCGCATCCTTCTGGGTATTGCGATGCTTGGAAACGGCGTGAACCTGACCATTTTTACAGCTGGCCGTATCACGCGGGAAGTGCCGCCTATCATCGGAGCGGACGCCTATGTGCCGCTCGAGGGCATTGCCAACCCATTGCCGCAAGCGCTTGTACTGACCGCGATTGTGATTGCATTTTCGTTTTTCGCATTTCTGCTGGTGTTGGTTTTCCGGACCTACCAGGAACTCGATACCGACGACACCGGCGAGATGCGTTACGCGGAACCGCGTGACGAAGAAACGCCTCCGCTTGGCTATTAGGGATTCATAACAACAAATGGCCACCACGGAAAAACCAGATGTAATTTTAGAGGATGCGTTCGTCCTCGCTGAACCGGCGCTTGCCGACTGGTTCATTGCCGGCCCGCTAATCCTTGGGTTCATGTTTGGCTCGCTATGCTTGATGCAGCGAAAGAACACCTTGCTTCAGGCCCGCATTGCCATTGTGGGCTTGGTGTTGATGCTGTTGGCCGACATCGGACTGTTTTTGAATGTGCTTGAAAACGGTACCGTCGTAATGACGATGGGGCGCTGGTTTCCGCCCTTTGGCATCACATTTGCCGCCGATATGCTGGGTGCTACATTCGCGTTGATCGCGGGCATTGTTGGGCTTGCTGGTGGTATCTATGGATTGAGCGATATCGATGACACGGGCCGACGCTATGGCTTCTATCCGTTTCTATTGTTGATGATGGCCGGAGTAACATCCGCGTTTCTGACAGGCGATATATTCAATCTGTATGTGTGGTTTGAAGTCTTGCTGATTGCCTCTTTTGGATTGATCATCCTGGGTTCAGAACGCGAGCAGCTTGATGGGGCTACCAAATACGCCGTTTTGAACCTGGTTGCCACGACGCTTTTCCTCATTGGCGTTGCCTATCTGTACGGCATATTTGGTACGCTCAACATGGCTGACATTGCGCGGAAGGCACCGGCACTCCAAAACACCGGGCCCCATTTCACAATAGCAATATTATTCCTGTTCGCCTTCGGCATGAAAGCGGCAGCATTTCCGCTCAATGCCTGGCTGCCCGCATCTTATCATACGCCGCGTATCGCAGTTTCTGCGCTGTTTGCAGGCCTTTTGACCAAGGTCGGCATCTATGCGCTTCTGCGCATTTTCATGACGATGTTCCCCGAAGATCGGCAAGAACTGGCGCTTTTGATTGCCATTGTCGCGGCTTTGACGATGCTCTTGGGCGCATTGGGTGCCATTGCCCAAACAGACATCCGAAGGCTGATGGGCTATTTGGTCATTTCTGGCATCGGCTTGATGTTGGCCGGATTGGCGCTGGGAAGTCAGATCGGGCTATCCGGTACCGTTTTCTATTCTGCGCACTCCATGATCATCATGACGGCGCTGTATTTGCTGACAGGCGTAATGGGCGGCCTTATGGGCACATTTGATTTGGGCCGGGCAGGCGGCCTCTATGCCAGGGCGCCCTGGCTTGCCGCACTCTGCCTTGTGCTCATATTTGCCGCCTCAGGTCTGCCGCCATTTTCGGGAGTTTGGCCCAAAATACTCCTGGTGAAGGGTGCGATTGATGTTGGGATTTGGTGGTTGGCTGCCGCAATCCTGGTCTCGGGCTTGCTGACCACCATTGCGCTGGTACGGATGTTTTCTTTTTCATTTTGGCGTCCCGCGGCAGAGGAAGACTTGGAAGCCTTCAGTTTTGCTGATCACCGCATTGCAATCTCGGCGACGGTGGGACTTGCTGCACTGACAGTAATCGCCGGCATTTTTCCCGAGCCGTTCATTCAAGTTTCTGATCGCGTCGCTGCTGAGTTAAACTCGCCAACAAGCTATATCGAAGCGGTATTTGGATCGAGCACAGAGGAGGCAAACTGATGAACCTGTTTTTGGTCAATGTACTCCTAGCTCTTGCCTGGGCGGCTGTATCGGGTTCGTTTTCACTCGGCAATCTGATATTTGGCTTTGTGCTGGCAGCACTCGCGCTGTCGCTAATTCGTGAACAGGTCGGATCTGTCGGCTACTTTTCCCGGCTCCGCCGGGTCACATCATTGTTTCTACTGTTCTTCTATGAACTCATACAATCTGCGGTTCGTGTCGCGATTTTGGTCATTCAACCTGACATGAAGTTGAAACCCGGCATCATTGCCTATGATTTGAAAGTTGATCGGGACCTTGAGATAACCTTATTGGCCAATCTGATTACGCTCACGCCCGGTACACTGTCCGTTGACGTATCAGCCGATCGTTCAACGCTCTATATTCACGCACTGGATTGCTCTGATCCCGATCAGATCCGCAAAGATATTGCCGATGGGTTTGAGCGCAAGATCCTGGAGGCATTTCGATGATGCCCGAAAATTTCCTGGATTTTGCGGTTCAGATTGCACTGTTGTTTTCCGCACTGACATTTTTGATCACCGTCTTCAAGGTGATCAAGGGACCAACGCTACCCGACCGAGTGCTTGCGCTTGATATGCTGGTTGCCGCCGCAATCGGCTTCATCGCTGTGCTGGGGATCAAAACCGGCTTTACGCTTTATCTGGACATCGCGATAGCATTGGGCCTGGTTGGATTTCTCGCAACAGTGGCCTTTGCGCGTTTCATCCTCGCCAGGGGACAATCTGAAGAACGGAGAGAAGCCGGTGAAGGTGAAAGCAAGAATAGCGATGCATCGGATGCCAAGCCAGAAGTGAAGAAAACTGCTGGTCCCAAAACCAGCACGAAATCATCCAAACCGGCCAGAACCAAAACAAAGGCAAAATCGTAATGGAAGCACTCGCTGATCTCATCGCAGGCCTTTTGTTGATTGCTGGCGCAATATTCGCATTGCTTGCAGCGGTTGGACTATTGAGATTGCCCGACATCTACTCACGAATGCATGCGGC
>JAHEJF010000209.1 GCA_024639025.1 Ahrensia sp.
CAATTGAGTGACTATTGGCTACGCCCATAATCAACCCGCGCTTTCCGCTCATAATTCCTGACATGAAAGTCCCCGGTCCGTTTTGAGGTTCAGCCGTTGTATTTTTGAAATGCCAGAGTGGCGTTTGTTCCACCAAAACCGAACGAATTGGTGATCGCTGCTTCCAATTCCACATCGTCGATGCGTGACCGGGCGATGGGCATGTCGGCAAACAGCGGATCGAGTTCTGTAATATGTGCGCTCTCGCAAACGAAGCTGTTTTGCATCATCAGCAAGGTGTAAATGCTTTCCTGAACCCCCGTGGCACCCAGAGAATGCCCCGTCAGCGATTTGGTGGAAGAAATGTGCGGAATATTATCTCCAAACACTGTGCGTATCGCATCCATTTCACGTTCGTCACCAACCGGTGTCGATGTGCCATGCGTGTTGATGTAGCCAATTTTGCCGCTGACGGTTGAAATCGCCATTTGCATGCATCGCACGGCACCTTCGCCGGAAGGAGCGACCATGTCATAGCCATCGGACGTTGCGCCATACCCGACAATTTCTCCATAGATCTTTGCGCCACGTGCCTTGGCATGCTCCAGCTCCTCGACAACAAGGACGCCCGCACCACCGGCAATCACAAAACCGTCGCGGGTCGCATCATAAGCGCGCGAAGCGGTCGACGGAGTTTCGTTGTGCTTGGACGACATGGCGCCCATCGCGTCAAACATGTTGGACATGGTCCAGTCGAGATCTTCGCTGCCCCCTGCAAAGACAATATCCTGCTTGCCCATCTGGATTAGTTCATAGGCATTGCCGATGCAGTGGTTGGATGTCGCACATGCCGAGGAGATCGAGTAGTTTATCCCCTTGATTTCAAACGGCGTTGCCAAAGTGGCAGAAGCGGTTGAAGACATGGTCTTGGGAACGGCAAAAGGACCGATGCGCTTGGGTGATTTGTTCTTTTCCGTCAGCAACGCTGCCTGGTAGACGGTCTGTGTGGACGGACCGCCCGATCCCATAACAATGCCGGTGCGAATATTGGAAACGTCATCTTTTTCAAGGCCTGAATCGTCAATCGCTTGCTGCATCGCCAGGTAATTCCAGGCCGAACCCTTAGCCAGAAAGCGGGTTTGACGGCGGTCCAGGATCTCAAACGGATCGACCTTTGGCGTGCCGAACACTTGGCTGCGAAAACCATAGGTGACCATGTCTTCGGAGGTTGTGATTCCAGATTTAGCATGAAGCAGGGAGTCCAGCACTTCTTCAATGTTATCGCCAATTGACGAAACAATGCCCATCCCAGTCACAACAACGCGTTTCATGAGTTTTTCCTACTGTTATCGGCCGGATTTGGCACCCAGCTTATTGTTCTTGAAAGAGCGCTACACGCAAATCGGTTGCCGAAAATACGGTTTCTCCATCAGCCTTCACAATACCGTCTGCAATGCCAAGCACAAGGCGGCCTCGCATAACACGCTTAAAGTCGATTTCAAACTCAACCAATTTTGTTTTAGGTGTCACCATGCCCGTGAACTTGACCTCGCCGGTCGAAATGGCGCGACCTTTGCCCGGTTCACCCAGCCAGCCAAGATAAAAGCCTGTCAATTGCCATAGCGCATCCAAACCCAGGCACCCCGGCATGACCGGGTCACCGATGAAATGGCAGGGGAAAAACCACAGATCAGGGTGGATATCAAACTCGGCGCGGATGCAGCCCTTGTTTTTTGACCCTCCGGTTTCGGAGATTTCAGTAATTCTGTCGACCATCAGCATTGGTGGCGCAGGCAGCTGCGCATTGCCGGGTCCGAACATCTCGCCGCGCGAGCATGTCAGAATTTCTTCATATGAATAGCTGGATTTCTGTTCCGCCATCTCTCAAGCCTTGTTTTTCTTTCAAGCATTAGCGTCGGTTTGGCACTAATGCTATCTCTATTGTAACAGTAGTTTCACATACCTACCTATTGATTGGCTCTGATTAAGCGAATATAAGCGAAAATGTAAGGCTTTTCGTTGTTTTTCCGAGTCTTATATGGGTTATTAACGGGTGCAAACAATGGTTGCGACCACCAAGGATAGCAAAGGCGATGTCCGCCAATTGCTGCAAGGAGCAGGGCTCAGGCCAACGCGTCAACGTGTTGCGCTTGCCGGCATGCTTTTCCTTGAGGAAGATCGCCATATCGCAGCCGAAGATTTGCATCGCCAAGCCGTGGAAAACGGCGTTCCCGTCTCCCTTGCCACGGTCTATAATACGCTGCATCAGTTTACAGAAGCTGGTCTGTTGCGCATTTTGGCTGTTGAAGGCCAGCGGACGTATTTCGACACCAATACCAGCGATCATCACCATTACTACATGGAAGAATCCAACACCGTTATGGACGTACCAACGGGCTCCGTGACTGTGGAAAATCTGCCGGCACCGCCCGAAGGCATGGAAATTGCCAATGTGGACATCGTGATCCGGCTTCGGAAGAAGCGGTCAGGCAAGTAGCAGCGTTTGCAGGCTTCTGGAGCGTTTCAGTTTTCAACTGAAACGCTGGCGCGGATTTGGGCATTGAAAATATTGGATAAATCCAGGGGACCGCGATTCCATCAAAGGCTGACAGCGTCTAGTCTTCGATTTTTTCGTCGGGATATGCGCCCCACAAGTCGGCTTGGCTTGCAAAGCCGACAAGGGATCTTCCGTTAGCGTCAACAGCAACTTCACACCACGCGCCATCGCATGAATTGAGATTTGCGACCACGCCAGGTTGCAAATAGGCCACCGTACGAGCACCTGCGCGCGGCTGATCATACAATGAGATGGTTTCATCTTTTGCGCCCTGCTTCCAGGGTGTCGCAATCGCTGTTCTTTCCCCTGACAGCAGCGAGCCGTGGATCCATCCAATGGTTCCATCTGCATCGCGCACCCTGCGCCAATTGTCCCATTCCTGAATGATCTCCAGCGGCAAGCCGGACTTTGTATAAAGCCAAGCGACGGCATAGTCTTTGCCCGGTCCCACACGCATGTTCACGCGTTCGGATTTCAAGCTGACAAAACGCGGGAGCGGTAATCCGCTTGGGCCGCGATTGATCGATGCCGTTTGTTGGGCACCCGCCTTGTCAGGCGCGATGGTCACCAATACAGGCAGTGCCATGGTCATTGCCACAATCGCCGAAACAGAACGGTAAACTAGTTTGCGCATCACGAACCCCACTGATTGGCAAGCATTGGCCGATTTTCCCAAATCAGGCACCGAACTGATAAAACAGCTGGTTAACAGGTTGAAATCTGACCTGGTGCCCTGAATTCCTTTGTGTCGTCGGCTATCGCTTGATAGAAACATAGTGATGGTCGCGATTATCGCGGCTTTTGGTTAATGGGTACTCAACAAACCGGCATGACGCCGCTGATTTCATCGATTGGCCAAAACAGGATACGCAGCAGGGAATTCGTGCTTTGGACACTAAGCCGTTTGTTATTGTCACACGTAAACTTCCTGAACAGGTCGAAACCCGTATGGGCGAATTGTTCAATGTCCAATTGAACCCGACCGACCGTCCGATGCAGCAGGATGAACTGGAAAAAGCTGTCGCCCAGGCAGATGTTCTTGTTCCCACCGTAACCGACAGGATCGATGAAGCCTTGCTGGAGCACGCCGGACCAAATCTCAAATTGATTGCCAATTTCGGCAATGGAGTGGACAATATCGATGTACGTGCCGCTCATGAACGGGGCATCATCGTTACCAACACGCCAGATGTTTTGAATGAAGATACCGCCGACATGACAATGGCGTTGATCCTGTCTGCGCCCCGGCGTCTGGTCGAGGGCGCTGCGCACCTGCTGGGCGACGAGGATTGGGCAGGTTGGTCACCCACTTGGATGTTGGGTCGGCGCATCTGGGGAAAACGCCTGGGCATCATTGGCATGGGCCGTATCGGCATCGCCGTGGCTCGACGCGCAAAGGCGTTTGGACTGTCTGTGCACTACCACAATCGGGAACCAGTGGCCGATACGATTCGCGAAGAGCTGGATGCAACCCATTGGGCGAGCCTGGACCAGATGCTGGCGCGAATGGATATCGTTTCGGTCAATTGTCCCTATACGCCGGCAACCTTCCATTTGTTGTCCGACAGGCGCCTCAAACTGCTTCAGCCAACTGCCTTTGTCGTTAATACAGCACGCGGAGAGATCATCGACGAGAACGCGCTGCTTACTTTGATCGAAGAAGGAAAGATCGCCGGGGCTGGTCTTGATGTTTTCGAGAGCGAACCGCATGTCAATCCGCGCCTGAAAAAGCTGGCACGGGAGGGAAAGATAGTCTTGCTGCCCCATATGAGCTCTGCCACCATTGAGGGCCGTATCGAAATGGGTGAGAAAGTGATCATCAACATACGCATGATGGCCGGTGGTGACCGTCCTCATGATCGCGTATTGCCGTCGATGATCTAATCCCGGCGCGCGTATTTGAGCGTGTCGAACCGTCCCGCAAGCGCATCATACAACACCAACTTGCCAATCAAGGGATGGCCGACACCGGTGATCAGCTTGATCACTTCAATCGCTTGAAGCGAACCAATCACACCTGCCGTTGCGCCCAACACGCCTGCCTCGGCACAGCTTGGAATGGACCCGGGCGGCGGCGGTTGCGGGAAAAGGTCTCGATACCCTGGATTGCTGTTCTGATAGGGTTTGAGCACCGTCACCGAACCGTCAAACCGCCCCAATGCGCCGGTTACCAGCGCTATTTCCAGCTTTTCCGCCGTGTCGGCAACCAGGTAGCGGGTTTCAAAATTGTCCGATCCATCAACCACAATGTCGTATTGTTCCAGCAATGCGTCAGCGTTGCTCGCATCAAACCGTACG
>JAHEJF010000210.1 GCA_024639025.1 Ahrensia sp.
GGTCGATGCCGAAGAAGAACTTCCTGCAGGATTGTTTTCCTTCTCGAAACGCAATTTTTCGGCCTCTTTCTTGTAGGCGCGTTCTTTCTTGCGATGTTTGCCTTGCGCCAGCCAACTGCCCAAGCCGCCAAAGATCACACCGATCACTAGCGCACCAAACATCCAGACAAACAGTGGCGCATGAAATGTCAGGGCCGGATTGGCAGGGTTAAATATGTCCAGGCTGAGAGGCACAGCGCCGCGATTGGCCACGATCAGCGCAATCAACAAGACAGCCAGAGGAATGAGGAACAAGACGAATATGATTCTTCGGATCATGAGTGGCTCCCTTGGTTCGCATCAACAGCCTATTTGCCGTTCAGACGCTCACGCAATTCCTTGCCGGTTTTGAAAAATGGTACCCATTTCTCTTCAACATGCACCGTTTCGCCAGTGCGGGGATTTCGACCTTCCCTTGCGGGACGGTTTTTGACCGAAAACGCACCAAAACCGCGAAGCTCAACCCGATTGCCGCTTGCCAAAGTGTCCGTGATTTCGTCAAGCACAGCATTGACGATGTTTTCAACGTCACGCTGATAAAGATGAGGATTACGATCGGCAATAATTTGTACTAGTTCTGATTTAATCATATCGGGACCATGTTTCGCATAGGGGTAGTAGTCAAGCTTGAATTTACTGGCCCTGAACGTGCCAAACAGAGACGAGACCGTCAAGCATTAGTCGATGTTCAAGTGCATCTGAAATCGGATCGCTCAAATGGGTCACACCCAATCGGCCCGCAATCCAGCGCATAACAGCGCTGGAAAACAAAAGACCGCCTGGATGGTCTTCTCTTTCCCACTCCAGAGTCTTGAGATCCTCATCGACACCTTCTTCTGTGAGCCAATCTCGTGCGACTTCCTCGCCACCCAGCCTGTCAATCAGGCCATTGTCCAGCGCTTGTCGGCCTGTAAATATGGAGCCGTCGGCCAGTTGTTCCGTATGGGAGGCTGAAAACCCACGTCGCTCGGCGATAATGCCCTTGAACCAGTCAAAACTATCGAGAATCATGTTTTTGATCATTGCTTCCGCCGCCGGTGGGGGCGTGCCGTAAAAAGATGGCTCAGCCTTCAGTGGCGAGGATTTAATGGCGCGGACATCTATGCCGAGATTGTCCAGCATGCCTTGAAAATTGGGATACTGGAAAATAACCCCTATCGAGCCGACAATCGATGATTGTCTGGCAACGATTTGATCGCTGCCCGCGGCGATCATGTATCCCGCGGAGGCCGCAAGCGTATCAACCTGGGCAACGACCGGCTTCTTTTCACTGATTTTGCGCACCGCTTCATAAATCGCTTCGCCGCCTGCGGTCGTACCGCCCGGCGAGTTGATGGATAGGATTACGCCCTTGACGCCCTCATTTTCCTCTATGGAAGCGAGACGATCCAGAAGGTCGTCATCAATGGTAATCGTGCCGTTGATTTTGACCTTGGCGACATGATCTCTGGCCTTTGCTGCCGCATCCGAATAGTTTTGTACAACGGCGACGATCGAACCAATGGCGATCATGGCAACGAGGAAGGCAGAAATGCGCCAGAAAGTGAGTTTTCGGCGCAGGCGCTGTCTGTCGATAATATCGTCCGCACGTATCGTTTCCAAAACAGGCTCCGTTTGTCTTGTGTTGGTTGGTGGTCAGGGCACTCAGTAGCATGACAAGTCATTGTGTTCACCACCTAATTGGCGGTAACCGGTATTGAGTTTATGTATGGCTAATCGGGCGACATGCAAAAATTTGTCGATTTATAAACCATAAGTGCCTATTTAGGGACCATGTCACAAAATACCGCACAAACGGCCAAGCAACGAGCCTTTCTGCAGGCGCAGACGCACTCCAGGCGGGTGCGGTTTGTCAAGCGTGCCTTGCCATTTGTTGCGATCATGGCCTTGGTTGCCGTCGGGTCTACCTTGCTGGCATCTCGTGTGGTGCCCGATTTGGCCATTGATCTGCCTGCCAGCACCATCCAGGATGGCAAATTGGTGATGGCCAATCCGAATATGGACGGTTTTACTTCCGACAACCGTCCCTTCAGGGTCACGGCAACCCGTGCGATCCAGGATTTGAAGGCGCAGGACGCGATGGAGCTCGAAGAGTTGAGTGCCGATGTCGAGTTGAAAGACGGCAAATCTGCGCGATTGACCTCGCCCACTGGCGTATTTGACAGCAATGCCAACACACTTTTGCTGCCCAACCAGGCCGTATTGACGCTCAGCGACGGCGTTCGCGCGATCATGGGGCAGGCAGACATCGATATTCGATCGGGAACAGTGGTTGCGACCAAATCAGTTGAGGTCATCAATCCCGAAAGCCAGATCACAGCCAAGGCGATGCAAATCGAAGATGGCGGGCAACGGATATTGTTCGAACAGGATGTGCAGCTTGTAATCAAGCCCAAGGCCGATAATAACGTTGTAGATCAAAATTAAACCATGCTGGTGGCCGATATGATTCTCAACACGATCAATGCTGGACCGGATACAGGAAAGTGCAGATGAAGCGAAGTTGGAAATTTGTCGTGGCATTGCTGTTGTTAGGCTCAACCGCAACATGGGCACAGTCTTCAAGCGGTCTGGCGCTTTCATCAGACAAACCCGTCCAGATTAACGGTGATACTTTCGAGATTCTGGAAGACCAGGCGCTGGCAATCTTCACTGGCTCTGTGGTTGTTGTACAGGACGATACAGTGCTCAGAACATCCAAACTCACCATCCATTACGATCAAAGCGGCGACAACGGTGGGGCATCGATCTCCTCAGGCGGTGCTGATATTGAGCGGCTTGTGGCCACCGGCGGAGTGAATATCCAGTCTGGCTTGCAGACGGCGACAGGTGATGTCGGCACCTATGACATGAAATCTGAAATCATGGTTCTGTCGGGCGAACGCGTTACGCTGTCCGAGGACGGCACCGTTGCCACCGGATGCAAGTTGACCGTCACGACCGCCAACAACCGCGCAAAGCTGGAAGGGTGCAGCGGTTCATCCCGGCCAACTGTCCTGATCCAACCGCGAAATTCCAACTGAGCAGGGTATTGCCAATTGGCCGCCAGCACTGATCTATCAGTAACAGACGATCATACAGCGCCAAATGATCCGGTTGCCGATCTTCAAACCGGTGATGGTTCGGACCTGTCTGGAACTTTGATTGCGCGTGGCCTGACAAAAAGCTACCGCGGCCGAAGGGTTGTCGATGGTGCCGGCATGGCGGTCCGTCGCGGTGAAGCTGTGGGTCTGCTGGGTCCCAATGGTGCGGGAAAAACCACCTGTTTTTACATGGTGACGGGCCTTGTACCGGCCGATGGTGGCCAGATCCTTATCGACGGCAACGATGTGACCAATATGCCCATGTACCAGCGCGCGAGGCTCGGCATCGGTTATTTGCCTCAGGAAGCATCGATTTTTCGCGGTTTGAACGTTGAGCGGAATATTCTGGCGGTGCTGGAGGTCGTGGAAAAGGACAAGAAGGAACGCGAGAAGAAGCTCGATGAACTTTTGGAAGAGTTTTCAATTGCCCATTTGAGAAAAGCCCCGTCCATCGCCCTTTCTGGTGGTGAGCGCAGGCGCTGTGAAATTGCCCGCGCGCTGGCATCTGATCCGACATTCATGCTGCTTGACGAGCCCTTTGCGGGCGTGGACCCCATTGCGGTCGCCGATATCCAGCAATTGGTCCGCCATCTGACCGAACGCGGGCTGGGCGTCCTGATAACCGATCACAATGTGCGTGAGACCCTCGGCTTGATTGATCGTGCCTATATCATTCATGCAGGCAGTGTATTAACCCATGGACGGCCGGATGAGATAATTGCGAACCCGGATGTACGCCGTCTTTACCTTGGTGACAGGTTTAAGCTCTGACGCGAGATTTTCTCTGGATTCCATTAATAATTACAGGATAGTATGGGTTCAATGCAAATTTCGGGCCAATTGGGCTTGAAAACCAGAACATTGGCCTCCGGTGAATAATGGCTTTATCTGCACGGCTCAATCTGCGCCAGACACAATCCATGACGATGACGCCGCAATTGCTGCAGTCCATCAAGCTGCTGCAGTTCACGCAACTCGAATTGGAACAATTTGTCGATCAGCAGGTGGAAAGCAACCCACTGATTGAACGCGTTTCGACCAGTGACGATGGATTTACAGACCGCGATGCGGGAACGGCCACCGAGCAGGCAGATTCCGACAAGTCCGAATGGGATAGCGTCGAACTCGAAGTAAGTGCTGCGGCAATTTCGGACAAATTGGACAGCTCGCTCGCCAATGTGTTCCCCGATGATCCGGGCAATGGAGACGGTGGCATGCCGACCAGTTCGGGTGGCCCGGCGATGCCCGGACTGCCCATGACAACACAGTCTGAACAAGACTACTCGCTGGAAGAGTTTGCCCGGGTGTTGCCAAGCTTGCGCGATGTAATCGAGGAACAAATTCCGTTTCTTTTTGACGATCTCGCCGAACGGGCCATTGCGTCTGAGCTGACTGACCGCCTCGATGAGCGAGGCTATGTCGAGTTTAATGCCACCAGTCTGACAGAGCGTCTCGGCTGCGAAAACGAACAGATTCTCAACGTTCTGAAGTGCCTCCAGACCTGTGATCCGGCGGGTGTCTTTGCCCGCGACCTGGCCGAATGTCTTGCTTTGCAATGCGCTCGTCGCAACCGGCTTGATCCTGCGATGCAGACCCTGCTGGACAATCTGGATTTGCTGGCACGCCGGGATTTCAAGGCGCTCAGCCAGATTTGCGGTGTCGACGAGGCCGATCTGTTGGACATGCTGGAGGAAATTCG
>JAHEJF010000211.1 GCA_024639025.1 Ahrensia sp.
AGGTGGACCGGGGGCCACATTCACACTGATCGTCGAGCCGGTGACAAATTCGGACCCGACGGGCAGCTCCGATGCCTGCGTGCCTGACAGGCGGATCGAGATTGACCCGCCATAATAGCCTTCATTGTACAGGGCCGCGAGGATCCGACGGTAGTCGCCACGCGCTCTTGAAATGACACCCGCCGAACCGCCCACAGGATCATTGCGCCCGCGCCATAGCTCAGACGCGGCCTTGATGGCATCTTCAACATCTGCACTGCCACCCTCGACACCAAAAATGATCTCATATCGCTTAGGATCAATCAGCGTGGCATCGGCTTTGGCATCTGCATCCTCACAGGGCCCGATCAGGCACCGCCCAAACAGCTCCAAAGCCTGCGCGTGCGTCAGCGCAACCGGATTACACAGGGCAATCGCGGCGATTATCGCAATCTTTGGATCAAAGCGCTTCACTTAATCAAGAGATCCCATACGGCCAAAACTCGCACCCATACACCCGTTCCTGTCCCCAAAACCAAGCTCTGGTATCTCATTAAATGGACTATATTGCAATTTGGAAGAATTGATGGCCTTGGCCATATCGTATTGTTTCGCTTGAGCAAAATGTTAACGCGGCCTCCTTGTTTGATGCAGGTCAAGGCAGCGCTCTCGTTACGCTGTAGGACTGGGAAGCAATTAACCGCGCCGGGGGAAACATGGCCTACGCAGAAATTTTGGTTCATCTTGACTATTCAAATGGCAGTCCCGAGCGGTTGAAGGCTGCGCTGGCCTTGGCCAAGCGCACCAATGCACAAGTGAAGGGTGTTGCGCTGGCCCTCAGATCGACGATGAACACCTATTTGGGAATTACGCTCGACAACAATTTCAGCGCCGCACAAAAAAATGAGGTCCAACTGGCGGCGAAAAAACTGATCGAAGAGTTCGAGCAAGCTGCCCAGGAAGCGGGCGTGGACATGGTTTCCCAAATCATCCAATGCAGTGCAACCCAGGCGCCTGCGCAACTGGCTTTTCATGCAAGACACGCCGACATTGCGGTGATGGGCCAGCCCAATCCCGACCATGACAGCGCATCCTATCTTGAGGCGTTGTATGAAGGCGTTTTGTTTCATTCCGGTCGGCCCATCTATCTGGTGCCCCATTATGGACGGGTCGACGTGACGGCCCGCCGGGCGGTCATCGCATGGGATGGCGGCAAAAAGGCGGGCCGTGCCTTACGTGATGCAATCCCATTGCTCAGGGGCCGGGGCAAGACAACTGTGTTGGTGATCAATCCCGAAAATCGTCGTGGCTCCCACGGTGAAAAGCCCGGCCAGGATCTTGCCGCGTATCTGGAATTGCATGGGTTGGAGGTCGATGTGGCCATTATCTCAAACCAGGAAGTGACACCAGATACGCTTATCCTCAACTATCTGGCCGACAATGGTGCCGACCTTCTTGTGATGGGCGCCTATGGCCATTCCCGACTGAGAGAAAGGGCTTTTGGCGGTGTGACAAACTCCATTGTCCACCAGATGACCACACCGGTGCTGATGTCCGATTAATCGGACTTGGTTGGAACTGGCTTGACCGGCAAGCCTTGTTTCAGCCAACCGAGTCCCTTGGCTGAACCCATAATGCCTTCGGCCACGTCGATGACATTGGTTATGCCCTGACTTTCAAGGGCGCGTGCAATATTGCCCGACCGCACGCCAGCTGCACAGATAAAGGCGATCTTCTTATCCGGGTTCTGGTCGATGACGGTCCGCAGCCGCGTCAGAAACTGGTTGTTGTGCATCGTTATGGGTGTTGCAACATCGCCGATGCCGGTGGCCCGCCATTCATCAGCGGTTCTCACATCAATCAGGACGATTTCGCCCGCCAGCGCTGCGTCGCGCGCTTGTTTCGCTGTCATCATTTCTACTGACCAGCCGTATGCGGTCGTCAACGGCAGAGCAATCACAACAGCCAATATCATCAAAAATTGTCGCATGGCGCGTTTCACCAGTCTCCTCTGCGTTACAGGCAGAACCAGACTAACACAGTTTCAAGCCAGGTTGATTGGAACTGGACCAAATTTCCAACATGGACTGCCAGACCTGATTATCTTTATGACGCTTGTCCCATCGCTGTATTGATCAGCATGAAGATGACACCCGACAGGATTGCTGCTGCGGGTACTGTGATGATCCAGGCCGCAATGATCGTCATGAAATGCGAGCGGCGAACCAGTTTGCGACGGCGCCGTTCTTCGGGCGCATATTGTGTCCGCTCCGGCATCGCCAATCGGGCCTTCTTGATCCGACGTTCTGCATCCCATTCACGGAAGAAACCGACACCAAAAACGCCGCCCACAGCGATATGTGTGGAACTGACGGGCAGACCAAGCCAACTGGCAACAATAACCGTGATGGCTGCCGAAAGCGCCACGCAATATGCCCGCATTGGATTGAGCTTGGTAATCTGGCCGCCAACCATCCGGATCAGCTTGGGACCGAACAGGAAAAGACCAAAGGATATACCAAAAGCACCGATGATCATGACCCAAAACGGGATGCTTACAGCATCGGTAAAGCTGCCTGACTGCGATGCCTGGACGATGGCTGCCAGAGGCCCGACCGCATTGGCAACATCATTGGCGCCATGCGCAAAGCTCAGCAGTGCTGCGGAGACCACCAAGGGAATGCCAAAGAGTATCTTCAGCGATTTGTTCCGGTTTTCCAATCCTTCGGACTGTTTGCGGATGGTCGGGATCATGATTGTCCAGACGATACCGCCGATCGCAAGGCCAATCATCAAGGCGATCGGGAAATCAATCCTGATGATCTTCTTCAAGCCCTTGAGCGCCAGGTAGGACGCGAACGCACCGGCCATGATGCCCACAAGCACCGGCACCCAGACGCGGGCCGCGGCAATCTTGTCGTCGCGATAGATAATCCTTGACTTGATCAGCCACAGAAAAGCGGCCGCGATTGCGCCGCCCAAGACAGGAGAAATAACCCAGCTGGCAGCAATCTTGATCATGGTTGGCCAATTGACGGCGGCAAATCCTGCCGCAGCAATGCCGGCGCCCATTACACCGCCCACGACCGAATGGGTGGTGGAAACCGGCGCGCCGATCCAGGTGGCGAGATTGACCCAAAGCGCGGCCGACAAAAGCGCAGCCATCATCGCCCAGATGAAAATCGATGCGGTGCCCATGCTTTCCGGTTCGATAATACCCTTGGCGATGGTCGAAACAACATCGCCGCCCGCAATCAAAGCCCCGGCGCTTTCGAAAATGACCGCAATCGCGATCGCCCCGCCCATTGTCAGCGCATTGGCCCCCACCGCCGGGCCCATATTGTTGGCGACATCATTGGCGCCGATGTTCAGCGCCATATAGGCGCCAAGGCAGGCGGCCACCGCAACAATGATCGAATTGGTCGTCTGCCCGAACACCAGCAGGGAAGCGATTCCCGCCAAGAAAACAAAGACCAGCGCAAAACCCGGACCGACCATCGGCCGCGAAATATAGGCCGTCGCCGTTTCCAGCCTTGAATAGCGCGCGAGGTCGCGATCCAACGTTTCCAGATGGCGCGGGTCGCCTTGCTCTGCAGACATGTGATTGCTCTCCCAATTGGCCAACCCAGTAGCGTTGCAAGGGCTGCAAATGCAAGCTGACAATCAACTTTTCAAGGGAAAATTATTGGTGCAGAAAAATCGACTTCAATTGAGCTTCATTGACCATCTCGACGGCGTCATCGGCCTTGACCCATTTGCGATTACGTTCACTTGCTTCGGGGTAATCTTCAGACAGATCCTTGACCGCGACAGAATAGACCAATGTCTCGACGGGAATTTCCAGTCCGGTCGCTTTTTTCTTCTGATAGGTATAGGCGCCGACGGGTTTCTTCTTGGCCTTGCCGTGGCGAACGCCGGCTTCTTCCCAGGCTTCCCGTAAGGCAGCTTCATTGAATTTGAGGCCAGTGATCGGCCAGCCTTTGGGAAGGATCCATCGACCGCTATGGCGACTGGTCACCAAAAGATATTCCCTGGCCTCGCCATTGCCGCGATGACAAAGCGCTGCCACTTGCAAGGCTTTGGGGCGTTGCATCAGGGGGAACAGATATTCCTCCCAGATCGTGTTAAGTGCGCTTTTGAGTTCCAATATGACCAATCTTTCCAGTGACCTAGCGTTACCAACTATAGATTGAAATACCAATGGTTACAATTTTCTCAAACCCGGTATGCCGAATGTGAGATAGTCTCAATGCGTCCCGGTGTGCCGAAAAGCAGCGCCGCACCACGGTCATCGCTTTAATGCGTTTCAGCCTTAAACTGAAACGCTGGCGCGGATCTGGGAATTGAAAACATTGGATAAATCCGGGTACCGCGATTCCATCCAAGGCTGACAGAGCCTACAGGTCGTGAAACTTTCCATTGTCAATTTCGCGTTGCCTGCGTTCAAGGTCATTCCTTGAGACAGAGCGATCGAGATAGGCGCGTTCAACCTCTGCGCGGGCAGGGGGTACAATTGAACCGGCAATGCGGGAAAAGGCAGATTTGAATGTCATGTCAAACTCCGTGTTTGAATTGCGATGGTTCCAATATGGTCAACAATGCCGGATTGTGCAGTGCAAAAAACGCGCAGATGCTATGCAGCAATGCATGGCTTCAGAGCGGTTCCATCAAAGGCTGCCGGAGTCCAATGGCCCGGTTCAGCGCAAGCATGTGTGTTCCCACATGGCAGGTTGCAAAATCTAGGCATGATGGGCGGGCACAGTCGCTCCGAGCGGCCGGGCGCTGAGGGCCAGATCCCGTGCCAGAAGATCGGTTTCAAACAGAATGTCATCGACC
>JAHEJF010000212.1 GCA_024639025.1 Ahrensia sp.
GTCGAGGATCGTGATTTTCTCCTGCAGTTCCAGCATCTTGCTGTCGCTTTGTTGAATCTGCTTCTTAAGATGAACCAGATTTACCTTGGCGGGTGCCGGTTTCGATTTTGCGGGCTCATTTGCAGGGTTAGAGGCGCGCGCGCTCTTCTTTGCCTCACGCCTTGCCGTCCGGCTTTTGTCCAGAACCAGTTGCGCGTAGCCGTCCAGATCGCCGTTATAGGCCTTGACTGTGCCTTCATCAACCAGCCAGAGGCGGTCAACTGACGCCTCGATAAGATGCCTGTCATGGCTGATCAGGATGACCGCACCTTCATATTCGTTGAGCGCATGCACCAGCGCTTCGCGCGCTGCCACGTCGAGATGGTTGGTCGGCTCGTCAAGCACCAGAATGTTCGGTCCGTGAAACGCTGCCAGTGCAAACAGCAGGCGCGCTTTTTCCCCTCCCGACAGTGTCTCGACCTTGTTGTGGGTCAGATGGGCGCCAAACCCATATGCGCCGAGTTTTGATCTGCGCTGGGCCTCTGTCGCGTCGGGCATCAGGTTGACGAAATGATCATAAGGCGTCTCGCCCGGGTTCAGTTCATCAAGCTGGTGTTGCGCGAAATAGGCCACATTGAGTTTCTTGTGATGGCGCATGTGCCCGTCCATCACGCCAAGGCGCCCGCACAGCAATTTTGCAAATGTAGACTTGCCGTTGCCGTTGGCCCCCAAAAGGGCAATGCGGTCATCGCCGTCAATGCGCAAATCAATATTGCGCAGGATCGGCTTGCCTTCCTCATATCCCACCGCGGCCTTCTCAAACCGCACCAGCGGCGGGTTTATCGGGCGGGCCGGTTCAGGGAACAGGAACGGCGATACGCGATCCGAGATCACGTCGGCAATCGGCTGCATCTTTTCCAGTGCTTTCAGGCGCGATTGTGCCTGCTTGGCCTTGGACGCCTTGTAGCGAAACCGGTCAACGAACGCCTGCATGTGCTGGCGTGCATCGTCCTGCTTGCGCTTCATCTTCATCTGCAGCGCCTGCTGTTCGCGGCGAATGCGGTCGAAGGTGTCGTAATTGCCCTGATAGAGCGTCAGCTTGCATTGTTCCAGATGCAGGATGGCGCTGACCGCATCATTGAGCAGGTCGCGGTCATGGCTGACGATCAGAACCGTGTGGCGATAGGTGCGGATATAGTTCTTCAGCCAGATCACGCCTTCCAGATCAAGATAGTTGGTCGGCTCATCCAGCAGCAGCACATCCGGTTCGGCAAACAGCGCCGCCGCCAGCGCGACACGCATCCGCCAACCACCGGAAAACGCCGAGCAGGGCTCGTTTTGAGCCGCATCATTAAAGCCAAGGCCAGCCAGAATGGCGGCAGCGCGGGCAGGGGCCGAATGGGCATCGATATCGGCAAGCCGCATCTGGATTTCAGCAATCCGGTTTGGCTCTGTCGCAGTTTCTGCTTCACCCAGTAAGCTGGCGCGTTCCTTGTCGGCTTCCAGTACCACCTCGATCAGGGTTTCAGACCCGCTTGGAGCCTCCTGCGCAACTGTGCCGATACGGGCATTGCGCGGCACCGTGCAGGAGCCGGATTCCGCCGGGATCTGTCCCAGTATCAGCTTCAGCAAGGTCGATTTGCCGGTGCCGTTGCGCCCGACAAAGCCTACGGTATGGCCAGCGGGCAGGGCAACGGTGGCGTTGTCGATCAAAAGGCGTCCCTCGACGCGGTATGTCAGCGCATTGATATGAAGCATGCGGGCTGTTTAGCGATTGTCGTTTGAATTGTCATGTGCCGATTGAGGTGTTGTTGTCTCACCTGGGCCTGCTTTGCCTGTCTGGCATACGCGTTGACGGCTTTTTTTTAAACACCATCATTTTCGCAATGTGATGAATCGCACATTCACGTCTTCCATTCCCGCCTAGTTTGGCCATCAACAACAAGGCGTTGAACAACAAGAACACGAAGCAAGGTTTATCCCCCGATCCCCTGCAAACGTATCCGGGCAAACTGACGCGACAAGAACCAGACCATACGCCGGACTTGGAAGATGGGCACCATGGCCTGCCGGTTTACCCCTCCCGGCACAGCATGGCAAAGCCCCCGCAATTTGACCGCGCTCCCTCGCAACACGGTTCACCCTGCCGTTCCAGCGATCCGGAGTGCGGTTTTTTGTTTGTTTCGCAACGGACAGGATTGCGAAACATCCCCTTGGCGCAATTCATTCAGCAGGCGCTGTTGTGGGGCTGGAAATGATCCGGTCCGGCAGAACGTACGCTGTCACGATCAGCGCAACGCCAACCAGAATGCCGGCCAGATCACCGGAGACACCCGGCACCAGCGCATCATATTCGGCACCGGGAACAGCACCCAGTGTCAACGCCTTGCCGGTCAGCAGGCCGGCAGTTTTCCACATCGGATATGTCAGCATGTAGGCAGCCGCGCCAAGAAGCCCGCCGGCGGCATAAACCAGTGCATCACGGCGTCCTGATGCCGCCGCGGCAAGGCCCGTACCGGGGCAGTAGCCGGATGCCGCCCAGCCAACGCCAAGCATGAGACCACCCAGGAACACGCCCATATAGGCTGTTTTCACCGACATGTGCCCGACATCCACCAGTCCGGCCATCTGGCCACCAAACATCAGGACCGATCCAACGCCAATGGCCAGCAATATTGCCTTTGCCAGATGCAGATTGGTCAGGTTGAGCATCTTGCCGATATAGTTCGGGCTGGTTGCGCCAACCCTGTCCAGCACTGCGCCGAACGAAGCGCCGATAATGACTGCAAGAAATATGGTACTCATGGCTTAGGCCTCCTTCGTGAACATCAAAACGGCTGTAGGAACAGCCGCTGCAAACGCACCGGCCGCGAATATGTAGCCGGAGATTGCGGTCTGCATCATGCCTGACATCATGTGCCCGGACGTGCAGCCGCCGGCCAGGCGTGCGCCATACAGCACGACAAACCCGCTGGCGAACGCAATGGCGAAGCGTTTTGCAGTGCTGTCGCCATAATTGTTGCGCCAGATGGCCGGCATGAGCTTCTCACTGGCAGGTACGCCGTTGCGCAGCCATGACGAGGCAAACGCACCCAGCATCATCGCCAGCACAAAGACGAAAGAGTAGTTCAGTGGATTGGCAATCGACTTGGCATATTTACCGCCGGATTTTGCCAGATAGGCATTGGTGGACGTGTATGCACCATCAGTGGTTTGCGTTACCACTTCAGGGTTGACGGCATTCCACAAGATGCCGTCGAGGATCACAAATTGGGTGGATACCCCGATCGGTTTGACGAGAAGTACAGCGGCGAAGAACACAAGCCCCAGCGCCAGGCCTCCCAGTTTCCAGTTCAGTATCATTTAAACCTCCTTGACGATGTGGCGGGCAAAACGCTTCGCTTGCGTTCACCGGCAAGCACCATGATTGGGGGGAGCAAACCACATATTCAAATTATAGAATATGACGCAGATCAAATCCGCCGAGTTATATTCTTCACACCAATCTGGGCTGAAAGGCCGCTGTTTACGCGCCAGATATCAAGGATTGCCAGGCGGGATTGGCCTCAGGGGGCCGAACTCAACTCAAGCAAATCCGCCACCGCAGTATCAAAATCCGAGCGTGTAACGACCGGATCGGTGAACCAGACCCGTGCCAGATCGGAAGCTGTACTCAGGTCAATACCTTCCGGATCAATCGAACTGACCCGCCAGCGCCCCGGTTTGGCGTCTGCAGCCGCCGCCAGCCTGGTCCCCAGGTCATCTTGGTTCAGTGAAGCCACCAGGGCAGGGGCCTCCGACATGAGTGCAGAAGCTGTGTCCAGATCGGTCAGCAGGTCTTCAGGCGTCACGGAATTGGCGTTCTGCGCTGGACCGCCATTGAGTTGCACCGCTTGTGCCTGAACCCGGTAGAAAAGCGCATCGGGCAGACCGAGATAGAGTTTCGACTTGGGAAAACGTTCTTCGTAGCGCGCCCTCAGTTCGGCGGTTTCGTCTGCCGGCACCCGCTCTGCGCGACCGCTGAGTGTCAGGCGCGGGGTTGTCATCACATCGGTCCGGCTATCGGCCACCGTCATCGAGACACGGGGGTCGGCTTCAATATTGCGGGCATGGATCGAAAGTCCGGCCATGAATACGGCAGGTACGCCATCGGGTTCGACGATCAGGTTGGTTGCAGTGTTGTAGGGATATCCGCCCGGATCGAGTGTTGCCAGCATGGTGACCCGGTTGGTGCGCAACAGCGTGCGGGCGACGCGGATCGCTTCTATCGGGCGTGCTGCATCCCGGTTGATTTCGACGCCTCTCGGAGTAATCGCAGGCATGAAGGTACCTCTCGCGTGAAAGCGGGTAGGATCAGTTTCGCAATGTGATAAATTGCACATTCGTATCTTCAAAATATGCCTAGGTTACTCATCAACAACAAGGCGTTGAACAACAAGAAGACGAAGCAAAGGCAAGCCCCCCGATCCCCTGCAAACGTATCCGGGCAAGCTGAAACGATAACAACCAAATCAAACGCTGGACTGAAAGATGGGCACCATGGCCTGCCGGTATACCCCTCCCGGCACAACATGGAGAATGCCCGGCAGATTAGACTGCGCTCCCTCGCAATACGGTTCCCCCTGCCGTTCAAGCGACCGGGGCGCGGTTTTTTTTGATACCAACCGCTGCCGCAGTCAGTCGCCCAGATGCTTTTCACCTCTCGCCTTTGCCAGCATGATCTGGTGCTGGCGCTGCCGGAAGCGGGCGCGGTCTTCATCCGTGCGGGTTTCATGGCAATGCACACATGAGACGCCTTCTTCATACATGTCTGACGCGATGTCACTGGCCGTCAA
>JAHEJF010000213.1 GCA_024639025.1 Ahrensia sp.
TCTGGAGCCGCGACGAGGCCAAAAAAGTCTTTGCCGAGAAAGGCGAAGATTACAAAATCGAACTGATTGATGCCATTCCCGGCGATGAAGATCTGAAGATCTATTTTCAGGGCGACTGGTTTGATTTGTGCCGCGGGCCGCATATGGCTTCAACAGGTCAGATCGGCTCGGCGTTCAAGCTGATGAAGGTGGCCGGTGCTTATTGGCGTGGTGATTCCGACAATGAGATGCTGACCCGCATTTACGGTACTGCCTGGGCTGAGCAAAAAGAGCTCGACCAGTATCTGCATATGCTTGAAGAGGCCGAAAAGCGCGATCATCGCCGCTTGGGACGCGAGATGGATCTGTTCCATTTCCAGGAAGAAGGACCAGGCACCGTTTTTTGGCATGCCAAAGGCTGGCGCATATTCCAGACCATCGTGGCCTATATGCGCCGCAGGCTACAGGGTGAATATGACGAGGTAAATGCGCCGCAGGTGCTGGTAACCGACCTTTGGGAAACATCGGGTCACTGGGGTTGGTACAAGGAAAACATGTTTGGTGTGCAGTCCGCCGATCCTGAAGCGGAGGACCAGCGTACATTTGCGCTCAAGCCGATGAACTGTCCGGGTCACGTGCAGATATTCAAGCACGGCCTGAAATCTTATCGCGATCTGCCCATTCGCATGGCCGAGTTCGGCATGGTTCATCGCTATGAACCATCCGGTGCCTTGCACGGCTTGATGCGGGTGCGTGGATTCACGCAGGATGATGCACATATCTTCTGTACCGAAGAACAATTGGAATCAGAGATTCTCAAGATCAACGATTTGATGATGTCGGTCTATGAAGATTTTGGATTTTCGGAAGTTGAGGTCAAATTGGCGACCCGGCCCGAAAAGCGTGTTGGCACGGATGCAGCGTGGGATCATGCGGAAGATATTCTCAAACGTTCGCTGGAAAAAATGGCTGCCGAAGATCCAAGGATCAAGGTCGGTATCAACGAAGGTGAGGGCACTTTCTACGGGCCAAAGTTTGAATATACATTGAAGGATGCCATTGGTCGCGAATGGCAAATGGGAACAACGCAGGTTGATTTTAACCTGCCGGAGCGCTTTGGCGCCTTCTACATCGATTCAGATTCGGAAAAGAAGCAGCCGGTGATGGTTCACCGCGCTATATGTGGCTCGATGGAGCGCTTCCTGGGGATCGTGCTGGAAAACTATGCCGGACATTTTCCGCTTTGGCTTGCGCCCATGCAAATCGTCGTTGCGACCATCACGTCTGAAGCTGAAAGCTATGCCGAGACCGTGGCGGTCAAATTGCGGGCAGCCGGACTGCAGGTCGACACGGATTTTCGCAATGAGAAGATCAACTACAAGGTTCGCGAGCACTCGGTCGCAAAGGTGCCTGTCATTATCGTCATTGGCCAGCGGGAAGCCGAGCAGGGCATGGTTAATATTCGTCGCCTGGGCTCACGGGATCAGACACCCATGCCACTGGATGAAGCGGTTGCCTCGCTCGTTGAAGAGGCGACGCCGCCCGATCTGAAGCGCATCCAATCGGCATCCTAGCGCGTATGGAATGCAGGATTCTTTATCACATTCCTCAAACCAAGAATCCGGTAATAATGGATTCGGCATTCGGGCTTTGAGGACATGACCCAGAAGAAGCGTTTCTCCAACTTGACTTATGCTCGGCCGGATGATCCGCCGCTCAAGCGATGGATCATCCGGACAGTTGAAAATGCATCCGGACGCGACAAGCTGGCCGAATTGTACGATTATTGGCGCAAGGAAGTGTTTGGCAGAAGCGAGTTGGCCTTTACCGAGGCGCTTTCGCTGGTGAACATGAAGTTTGAACCTGCCGGCCAATGGCCGCCGAAAAATCTGCCCGATACTCCGTTGGTTTTGATTGCCAATCATCCCTATGGCATCGGCGATGGCATTGCCTTCCTTTCACTTGCTGAAAAATTGGGAAGGCCATTTCGCGTGGTAATCAACAACGACCTGATGAAAGTGCCGGAAATCCAGCCCTATTCGCTGCCCATTTCGTTTGAAGAGAGCAAGCAGGCCATCGAATTGAACCTTAAAACGCGGCAAGAGGCGGTCCGTTTGCTCAAATCGGGCGTCACCATCATCATGTTTCCCTCTGGCGGTGTGGCGACGGCACCCAAGATTGTGGGCCAGGCAGAAGACCTGCCTTGGAAAATGTTCGTCGCGCGCTTGGTCCAGTCTGCGCAAGCGTCGGTAATACCTGTCTATTTTGAGGGACAAAACGGACCGCTGTTCCAGTTGGTCAGCCAGTTTTCGATGACCCTGCGAACCTCCCTGATCATTCGAGAATTTCAACGGCGGATAGGTGAACCGATCCAGGCGCATATCGGCGAAATCATGAGTTGGTCCGAACTATCAAACATTGCTGATCGCAAGGCTTTGTTGCAGCACCTTTTTGAGGCGGTGTTCACGCTTGATCCGGTGGGTACGATGCCAAGGCGCAGCGCTACTGCACCTTTACCTCGTTTTCGTCTATGGCCTCGACTCGAATTGTAAGGTCGCGTCCAGCCACCACTTCAATGTCGCGCTGGTAAATTCTGTCCTTGTTTTTTGCAATGACCGTGTATTCGCCTGCCGACAATATCATTGTGGGTACAGCGCCCACATCTTCCTTGATGACATCACCGGATCGCGTCAAAACAGACCAAGCGGTGTCGGCGAGCGGGAATCCGTTGCTGGAAAGCACAAGGTTAAGCGTCACCTGCGCTGCGCGATGCTCCACAGAAGCTTCGGTCGTTTTACCAGCTTCAACAATCAGATCAGCCCGTGTCACCGCATTAACCGCCCCGTACTTGGAAACGACATGATAGGTGCCGGCGTTCAGCCTGATTGTTTTGCCAGCAGGAACGTCGGGCAGGATGAGGGTATGCTCAGCCTGATCGGGTTCCCGCTCATAAATATCAAAGCTGAGTTTTGTTTCGCGCATTGAGCTGCCATCGGGCAGGACAGCATTCAGTCGCAGTCCGCCGGCATTAAGCACCAGAGATTCCCGCCTGGTTTCGTTTCTTATGGTGATGCGTGCTGTCGCGCCCGCACGTCCGAAAGCCGCGTGAACAAGGTAGCTGCCGGGCTCCAGTTCAATTCTGGCGCCGCCACCTTCTGCAACCGCGACCAAGGGCAACTTGCCCTCGCTTTCTTGCTTGGACCCGAATATGCGCCAAATCATCCCCTTAGTGAGCGGCAAAGCGTCTTCAGACAATCGCGCCTCAAGATAAAGTGTGCCGGACTCAATCCCTGCGAGTGGAACCTTGCGGTCTGCTGGTGCATAGTTCAGTTCTTGAAGGTTGAGTTCGGGCAATAATGGGTCTTGCGCATGAGAAGGCTTGGGCGTCAGGACGATTAGCAGGCAACAGCACATCGCTACTAGAATAGAAGGCTGGTTTACGCGCACGGACATTAGCTTGATTCCAAATATTTTATTCCTTTGGACCGTAAAGCGATGGCAATATCAAGGCAAATGACCCATATGTCGCTGTAAATAACGGTTCGAAGACTATCAGGCAGAGACATGACATCAAATCAAGCGGCGCTGGAATTTCTGAAAGCACGAAAATCAGTCCCTCTTACTCAAATCACCGGCCCCGGACCGGGCGACGACGAACTTGCACAATTGCTTGAGATTGCCGCGCGTGTTCCAGATCACGGCAGAATGGAGCCATGGCGTTTCATAATCTATCGCGGCGCGGCAGCCCAAAAAGCTGGCGAAGCACTGGCGGAACTTGCCAACAAGCAGCGCGGCAACATGACGGATGAAGAACTGACACGAGAGCGCAACCGTCTCAATCGAGCGCCACTTGCCGTAGGTGTCATCTCCAAAGTCGATGCTGAAAGCCACATTCCGGATTGGGAACAGTTTTTGTCGGCAGGTGCGGTGGCCATGAACCTTGTAAGTGCGGCCACGGCCGCTGGATTTGCCGCCAACTGGATCACCGGATGGTTCTGTGATGATGCAGAGGGCCGAAGCATTATTGGCCTGCAGCCAGATGAGCGTGTTGCCGGGATTGTTCATATTGGCAATTGCGACGTCAAAATTCCGGACCGGCCGCGCCCCGACGTTGCAGCGATCACCCATGAATATAAGGGCCCGGCAGTTTAGAGACCCCGAATATCCCTCCTGAGCATGGATTCTCGACACATGTATTATACCACCAAAGATGGGCACCCACTGCCGCATGATCCGTTCAAGGCGATCGTCACGCCGCGTCCAATCGGCTGGATTTCCTCGCAAAGTGCTCAAGGCTTGATCAATCTGGCTCCCTATTCGTTTTTCAACGCGGTCGGCTCCCGGCCGCCCATCGTCATGTTTTCGTCTGATGGACGCAAGGACAGTCTGGCCAACATCGAGGAAACCGGTGAGTTTGCCTGTAACTTTGTTGGCGAAAACCTGATCCACGAAATGAGTGAGACTTCGGCTATGGTGCCGCCAGATATCAATGAATTTGAACTTGCCGGTATCGAAATGGCGCCCTGCGCGCAGATAGAGCCGCCACGTGTGCGTGATGCCTATGCGGTGCTTGAATGCAAACTCACCAAAATCATGCGGCAAGTTGACCTGGACGGCGCAGACACCGACACGTGGACCGTGTTTGGACAGGTTGTCGGGGTTCACATTGACGAAAATGTCATGACGGATGGGCGGTTCGACTTGACCAAGGCCAAGCCGGTGGCTCGACTTGGCTATCGTGACTACACCGTTGTTCGCGACATATTTGAGCTCAAGCGACCAGATCAGAAGTGAGAATTTCAAGCTTAATTTCTGACTA
>JAHEJF010000005.1 GCA_024639025.1 Ahrensia sp.
GCTTCAATGCACTTTCAAAGTAGCGCACCAGGTCTTCGGCCTCGTCTTCAACTTCCAGATCGCTATCACGGATAACGCGAAATGTGCCCTGCCCCTTGATTTCATAGCCCGGATAGAAACGTGCAATATAGAGCCCGACAATCGACTCCAGGGTCATGAAGCGGAAATTTGGCTTGGAAGTCGGGATACTGACAAAACGATTGAGCGCAACAGGCAGGCGAATGAGCGCGTTCATGAGTTTCTTGGTTTTGCGATTGACCAGTTGCATCGCAATTGAGAAACCAAGATTGGGTATGAACGGGAACGGGTGTGCGGGATCAACCGAAAGCGGGGTCAATACCGGAAAAATTGTCTGCAAAAAATGATCTTCCAACCATTCAAGATCTGCTTTGGAAAGCGATTCCGGGCGGACTATCTCTATACCGGTTTCCGTCAGTTCATCCTGCAGTTCACCGAAGACAATCTGCTGCTCATTTTGAAGCTTTGCGGTTTCGTCCAGTACCATGTCGAGCTGATCTGATGCCGACAGCCCATCATCTGAGCGATGTGAGATATGTTCGCGCACCTGTCCGGCCAAACCCGCGACACGGACCATGAAAAACTCATCCAGATTGGTCGCCGATATCGACAAGAAACGCAGCCGCTCCAAAAGGGGTTGATTGTCATTGCGTGCCTCGTCGAGTACGCGCCAATTGAATTGCAGCCAAGAGAATTCGCGATTGATGAATCGGCTCGGATCGTTCGCCGCAATCATCGCAACATTGGAGCCGTGAGCGGCACTTTTATCCTTCGAAATCTGTTCGGGCTCTTGATTCATTGTAATGACTTGTTCATCCATCGCAGCATTATCTGAATGAAATAGCACGATTTCATGACAGAACCCTATACCGGAACGTTCAATTCGAACTGTGGTTAAGCGTTGGTTGTCTCGCTGGGCACGCCTTGCGACCTGCCTCTTTGCGTTGAACTTACAATAATTCCTGCCCGGTCTGACCATCTCTGATGCTGTCGAGCAGCTTTTTCACCAGCGGCTTGGTCACCCCGGACTTATTGATCAATGCCATCTTGTCAAGCTGGTCGACCAGCTGATTGGCGACCCCCAGGGAGCGCTCGGTCCTTTGAACAATGTATTCAATCACCGCAGGTTGCACCTCAATCTGGCGATCTGAAAACAGTTTGGTGATTACGCCGGTCAACAAGGTGTCATCGGGCGCTGCAATATGAATGGTCGTTGCCGACTTTATCCGAGACATCAAATCTGCTGTATCAATTGGCCAATGCTCCATCGGCGATTCTGCCGTCAGCAACATGTGAGATTTGGCGTTGCGCACCGCATTCATCAGATGAAACAGCCGAGTCTCATCAAGATTTTCTGGCGTGAGACCATCAATAAGAAGCTGTTCTCCATGCTGGGCGGCGTCCAGATCATCGTCTGTCAGCTTGCCTGGATTCACCCGATGGGCATGAGAATGTTTGCGCCAAATCTCGGCTAAATGGGTCTTGCCGCATCCTTGCGGGCCCACCAGCACGGCAAATGGCGCCGACCATGCCGGCCAGCGGTCGACGAGCGATGCGGCGTCAAGGTTGGCCGGGCTCACGATCAGATCGTCGCGCGTCAGCGAGGGGGCGCCCGCAAGATCCAGCAGTAATTGTTCAGACTCAGACAATACGCTTCCAATACCAGTCTAGAAGCCAATTACTCGCTCTTGGCTTGCTCAGCATCCTCTTCGCTCGCATCGAACAATGTGGGCGCGTTTTGATACACATCACTATCAAGATATTGCGACAAGCCAAATCGGACCAATACGCCGATCGCTGCCGCTGCTGGAACAGCGATCAACATGCCGACAAATCCAAACAGAGAGCCAAAGGCAAACAGGGCAAACATCAGCCAGACCGGATGCAAGCCAACGCTGTCTCCGACGAGTTTTGGTTGAAGAAAATTGCCTTCGACGAACTGGCCGAAAATGAAGATCGCAAGAATGATGCCGATCTGGATGTAGTCGGGCCAGAACTGAACCAGCGCGACACCAACCGACAAGATCAGGCCAATGGCAGAGCCTACATAGGGAATGAAACTCAATACGCCTGTCAGAAGACCAATCAATAGTCCAAAATTGAGACCGGCCAAGGTCAGGGCGATGGCATAAAACAATCCCAACAGCAGACTGACTGTTCCCTGCCCTCGGACAAAACCTGCGATGGCCTTGTTCACATCACGTCCAACCGTGCGCACGGTTTCAACGTGGTTTCGTGGCACCCAACTGTCGATCTTGGCGACCATATTGTCCCAGTCGAGCAGCATGTAAAATGCAACGACCGGCGTGACGACCAGCAGACCGGCGATATTGATCGCTGCCGTTCCCGAATTCCAGATGCCCTGCAGGATGGTACCCAGGAAGCCGATTCCTTCCTGTAGGTAGGAATTTATGCTTTCGGAAATGGATTCGCTGTCGATCCCAAAGTCAAATGCTGACAGATCGATGCCCAAATAGGTATTAAGCCAAGCTCCATCAAATTCGGCGTTTGTCACCAATTCGCGCAAGCTGGTGATGTAAGAGGGTACTCTGGCTGCAAAATCGACCGCTTGGCTGGCAAGCACCGGCACCACAATCGCAAGGGCAAGAATGAAGAACACCAGGAACAAAAGCAGGATGGTCACCGTTGATGCCACACGCGAAAGGCCCTTTCGTTCGAAGAAGTCCGCGATTGGATCGAGGAAATATGCCAGCGCGAAGCCTGCCAAAAAGGGCAGAAGCACGCTTCGGAACACAAAGAAAAACACGATGAAAAGCGCGGCGACAACCAGCCAGAACAGTGCCTGCTTGCGCAGTGATTTTGCTGAAAGGTGCTCGACCATCATTTATCCTCATATCCGGCCATATGGCCAAACCACACCACGGCATAGGCCGCAGCCGAAGTCAGGGTCAAGAGCGCAGTCGCAATGATGAGAAAATCTCCAACCCAACCCGGCTCAAACTGCCATGCCTTGGCAGCAAAAATATAGGCTGCAAGGCCAATTTGCACGGCGGTTGTCGCCTTGGAAACAAAAAGCGGTTTGATGGACAGGTTTGCGCTCATAATAGAGGCTAGAATGACCCCACCGACGATGAACACATCACGCGCAACGATAAGTACCACCAGCCAGAGCGAAACAGCGTCATCACGGGCCAACAGGATGAAGACCGCAACAAGCAGCAGCTTGTCCGCTATCGGATCGATATAAGCGCCGATCGTGCTGTGCTGGTTGAACTGGCGGGCAATGAACCCATCCACACCGTCTGATAATCCGGCAATGACAAACAGCCAAAATGCAGCGTGCCAAAGCCCGATGATCATCAAATATATGATGATCGGCACCAACAGGATCCGCGCCAAAGTGATCAGATTGGGTATTGTCAGCGCGATGCTTGTTATCTTGTTTTGTCGCAATGGCATACAGCACATTTAGTGAGTGTTTGCCCAGATTCCAAACCCTCTAATTTTTCTGTGACATCTGGCGGTGGACATAGCGCAACCGCTCAGAGCATGGCATAGACGCCTCAATTCACGCAGCTTGAAGCTTCTGGAAGAATAATGAGTGAGAACGGATCTGCCAAAAACGGATTGAGTTATGCCGCCGCCGGTGTGGACATCGACGCTGGAAACGCGCTGGTCGAAAACATCAAGCCGATTGTCAAGGCAACAGGACGTCCTGGCTCGGATACCAAGATCGGCGGATTTGGCGGTTTGTTCGATCTGAAGGCCGCCGGCTTCGTCGATCCCATCTTGGTCGCGGCCAATGACGGTGTCGGCACCAAGCTCATGATTGCCATTGATGCGAACAAGCATGACACGGTGGGTATCGACCTGGTGGCAATGTGCGTCAACGATTTGATCGTGCAAGGCGCGGAACCACTGTTCTTCCTTGACTATTTTGCAACCGGGCAGTTGAGCGTTGACCAAGGTACTTCGATCATTTCCGGAATTGCTGAGGGCTGTAAGTTGGCCGGATGTGCGCTGATTGGCGGTGAAACGGCCGAAATGCCGGGCATGTATACAGGCGGCGATTACGATCTGGCCGGATTTGCTGTGGGCGCGGCTGAACGCGGTTCGCTGCTGCCATCACATGATA
Organism: Ahrensia sp.; assembly: GCA_024639025.1. Taxonomy (GTDB): domain Bacteria; phylum Pseudomonadota; class Alphaproteobacteria; order Rhizobiales; family Rhizobiaceae; genus Ahrensia. The sequence goes on from JAHEJF010000005.1 coordinate 4,115, forward strand.
TACAAGAAGGCGATATTCTGCTTGGACTGGCGTCTTCCGGCGTCCACTCCAACGGCTTTTCGCTGGTGCGCAAGATCTTGGAAGTGTCGGGCCATAAATTTTCAAATGTAGCGCCGTTTGAACCGGAAAAAACACTAGCAGAGGTGCTGCTTGAACCAACCCGGATCTACGTCAAACCTTTGCTCGCTGCCATCCGGCAGACCGGTGGAATCAAGGCCATGGCGCATATCACGGGTGGTGGATTCACCGAGAACCTTCCCCGTGTGTTGCCGGATCATTTGGGTGCATCGATTGACCTGAGCGCGCTTGATCCCGCTCCCGTATTTGGATGGCTGGCGGCGACGGGCGGTGTGCAGACGCAGGAAATGCTTCGCACATTCAACTGCGGAGTGGGCATGGCAGTGATTGTCAGCCCTGAAAAGTGCCTAGAAGTCATTGATGTGCTCAAGGCATCAGGCGAAGACGTGATCAATTTGGGTAGATTAACCGCTCGACAGAATGATGCCGTGACTTATCATGGAGATCTTGCCCTTGGCTAAAACCAGCATGAATGTGGCCATTTTAATTTCAGGCCGCGGCTCAAACATGGTGGCTCTGGCAAAAGCGATTGCCGCGCCTGACTATCCTGCCCGTGTCGTCGGCGTCGTCTCGGACAATGCCGATGCCGGTGGCCTTTCATTGGCTGAAGAATTGGGCATTAGCGCAATGGCCTTGCCGCGCGCCGATTATGACTCCAAGGCAGCGCATGAAGCCGCGATTCAGAAGCAGTTGGAAGCCTGGGATGCGGAAATCGTGTGTCTGGCGGGCTATATGAGGCTGTTTAGCGCTCAGTTCATCGAAAACTGGCCTGCGCGATTCATCAATATCCACCCTTCCCTGCTGCCCAAATTCAAGGGACTGAACACGCATCAGCGAGTTCTGGACGCCGGTGATCCCGAACATGGTTCGACAGTTCATTATGTGACCGCTGGCATGGATGAAGGCCCTGTCATCGCGCAGGCTCGCATAGAGGTTCAGGCCGGCGACACAGTCGATACGCTGACCGATCGGGTGCTGGTTGAAGAGCACAAATTGTACCCGATGGCGTTACGCAAGCTTATCGACGCGTTCCTGGCCAAGCAATGAACTACCGGCACGCCTATCACGCGGGCAATTTTGCCGATGTGCTCAAACATATCATCCTGACCCGCGTGTTGACCTATCTGAAGCGCAAGGAAGCACCGTTTTTTGTTCTTGATACACATGCAGGTACAGGTCGCTATGACCTGACCGATACCGAAGCGCAAAAGACGCTGGAATTCGAACGCGGCGTCAGCCGATATGTCGAAGCCATCAAGACAGCGCCTGAAGAAATCAGAACGTTGTGTGCACCTTTCGATACTCTGATGCAGTCGCTTAATCCCGACAGGTTGGTCACCTATCCAGGCTCTCCCTTGGTAGCGCAATCAATGATACGGCGGCACGACAGGCTATCGCTGGTGGAATTGCATCCAGCGGATTTCAAGCAGCTAACCGAGAATTTCAACTGGGCCAAGAACACCAAAACCCATAATCTTGACGCCTGGGTGGCAATGCGCGCGCAACTGCCACCTAAGGAGAAACGCGGGCTGGTTTTGATTGATCCTCCATTTGAAGATCGCGATGAATTCAATGCCATTCTGCGCGCGCTTTACGACGCCAGAAAGCGCTTTGCCAATGGCACCTATTTGGCCTGGTATCCAATCAAGGACATGGCGATGATTGCCAGTTTTCGTGACGTGCTATCGGGCATGGAACTAGGCAAAACCCTGGACATACGCCTTACGATCGATCAACCCGGGGAGGAACCGGCATTCATCGGGAGCGGCATGGTTATCATCAATCCACCTTACGTCCTGAAAGAGGAACTCGACACCCTGCTGCCTTGGTTGACGCAATTGTTTGAAGCGGAAAAAGGTCTGGGGTCATTTTCGATCGACGAAGTTGTGCCGGAAAAATGAGCGGCGCCCAGCACAACAAGCGCTTGGCGATCGACACTGATTGCGATAAGTTTTCGGCGAATCTCGGAGGGTAATTGGCATGTTCAAATCCACAGTTCTTGGCAGATCGGTCGCAGCGTTTGCCCTTGGTGCGATGGTGCTTAGCGCACCATTGTCCATCAATAACGCCGGTGCCCATGAACCATACTTCAAGGATCGGCCCAGTCCCGAATGCCACGATGAAAAGATGTTGAAGCGCATTGTGAAGCGCTTCCGTATCCAGGCACAGGAAGTGCACCATGATCCATCGCTTGAGATTGTGGAAATTCATGACATCCACCAAAACAGGTACCTGCCGCAGGATGTGCATTTGTCGCGTCCAATTGCGCGCCGGTATTGTCAGGGACATGCCCACATGTCTGACGGACGAAAGCGTTCAATCTGGTATCTGATCGAAGGCGGTGCAGGCTTTGCATCCTATGCTGACAATGTGGAGTTTTGCATCTCGGGGCTCGACCGCTGGAATGTCTATAACGCGTCCTGCCGCGTCCTGCGTTAAGCAGCCATGCATGTCCCAAAGATCTGTTGTGTTCTGCTTGCATGCACGATGATATTGGGGTGCAACCCCGGACGCCAGCAGCAGAACACTTCCCCTGAAACATCGACCAAACAAGCCGATTCCGCTGTGCCAATGGGCGCAGGATTTGACTTTTATGTATTGGCTCTGTCTTGGTCGCCCGGATATTGTGCTTCTGAAGGCGATAATGCCAACAAAAGGCAATGCGATGGTCCGCGGCGGCATGAGTTTGTGGTTCACGGGCTATGGCCGCAATTCGAAAAAGGCTACCCCGCCGATTGCGAAAGCCAACATGGCGATACCCTGGATAATGGACTGATAAACACAATGCTGGACATCATGCCGAGCTATGGCTTGATCAAGCATGAATGGCGCAAGCACGGTACGTGCAGCGGCCTGTCGGCAGAAGAGTATTTCGCCGCGACCCGCATTGCCTTTGACAAAATATCCCCGCCCCCAAGCTTTCAAGGACTTCAGGAAACCATGACGGTCGCGCCATCAAGCGTTGAGAAGCTGTTTCAGGCCGAAAACAAGGCCATTCCCTCAGATGGCATCGCAGTCACTTGCAAGCGCAATTACTTGCGCGATGTGCGCATTTGCATGACCAAAGACCTTGCATCTTTCCGGTCATGCCCTGAAGTAGACCGCAACAATTGCAACAGCTCTTCTGTCGCTGTGGCACCGACACGTTAGGATAGAATATGCCGATTTTGTATCATGCGTCCGCTTCGCCCTACAGCGCGAAAGTTCGGATGGCCGCTGCACACTATGATGTTATTCTGGAGCTGCAGAGCGTGGTTACCACCGAGGAACCGGCGGCACTTCTGTCGGCAAACCCCCTGGGGAAAATTCCGACGCTGGTGCTTGACGACGGGTTTGCCACCTTTGATAGCCGTTCCATCATGCAGGAGATCGACCGCATGTCCGGAAAATTGCTTTATCCGCGCAATGCAAACAAGCGACGTCTTGTCGAGCGACTTGAGGCCGCGGGAGATGGTCTCAGCGATGTGCTCGTTGCGCAGGTATATGAAAAACGATATCGGCCCGAGGAAAAAGTACATCAAGGTTGGTTGGACAAACAAGCTGCAAAGGCGGAGCGCAGCCTAGACTGGCTGGAGGCCAATATCATTCCTGTTCGCGGCAAGTTGAACGGAGGCCAATTCGCGGTAGCCGCCGCGTTGAGCTATGCCGAATTGCGTTTTCCAGAACGAAATTGGCAGCGGGGCCGACCCAAACTCAGACGGTTCATGCAGCGTTTTTCAGAAACATGTCCGGCGTTCGAGACACAAAAATCGATGTAGGCTCTGTCAGCCTTTGATGGAATCGCGGTTCCCGGATTTATCCAATATTATCAATGCCCAAATCCGTGCCAGCGTTTCAATTGAAGACTGAAACGCTCAATAAAACGCCGCAGCAAGTCTGCGGCGTTCATCCGTATTATTGCTTCAGATCAGAACTTCACACCAATACCAGCACGTACGCTGTGATCAGAAAAACCCGATGAAACGGCTGTTGCCGGCGTATTGAAGTTCTTGGATTCGTAATCCGTATAGCGATATTCGAGCCTGCCAAAGACACTTTCTGTCAACAGTGCATCGGCGCCCGCACCAACAGTCCAGCCAAGATGGGTGTTTGAATCAGACCCGGTCGGATCGGTCAGCTCTGCCCGCGTGGCCGCCAATCCGGCTGTCCCGTAGACCAGCACGGGATCGAACGCATAGCCCAGACGTGCACGCACTGAGCCAAGTACGCCCTGATCAACATCGACGGTTCCAACCGAACCTGAAGCGCCTGAAAATACCAGATCGCTCTCTGCGCCGTAGACCAACGCGCCATCTTGTAATTGATAGCCGACGAATGCGCCACCCAGCCAACCATCACCATCGATATCACCCGCGGTTGAATCGAAGGTGCCCCAAGCGTAACCGGCAAACGCGCCGGCATAAAATCCGGACCAGTTTGCGGCTGGTGCGTAGGTGGTTTCCTGTGTGACTGGTGGCTCCGGCGCGACTTCAATCGCGTCGGCAGCAAGCGCTGTGGCTGTTGATGCCATGACGGTGATCAAGGCCGCACATATCGTAAAATTTGTACTCATAACACTCTCCTTGTGGAAGCTTGCTCAAGCCGTCTGAATTGGCAGATGGCAAGATGCCCCGAAGCACCCAAGGAAAATCTGATCCCCGAATGGGGCGATTGCGGACCGAAATCGTGACGATTCAGTGATGCAATTATGACGTCGAACCGTGTCTCAAAATCGTAATAGTGGACGCGGTTGGCCCTAGTGCTTCATGTATCTGGTCGGCTTTCTTCTCGGTGCAAAGCGTCTATAAGGGCCGGACACGATCAATGCATGGCGATATTTGATGTTACTGAACTCTGCGATGCTCGTTTCCGGGCTGGTTCTTCTGGTCTTTGCTGGTGATTATCTGGTGAAGGGTGCGGTGGGGCTTGCCGAAAACTTTGGCATCCCCTCCCTGATCATTGGCCTGACAATTGTTGCCTTCGGAACATCGGCACCCGAATTGGTGATTGCGCTTGATTCAGCGCTTTCTGGCGTTCCGGATATCGCGATAGGCAATGTTATTGGTTCCAATATTGCCAATGTGCTTTTGGTGATGGGGCTGCCGGCCCTGATCTCACCCATACATTCGGGGCAACGCGGCTTGTCACGAAACGTTGCTATCATGTTGTTGTTCACACTCGCCTTCATGTGGATGATTGAAGACGCCTATCTGAGCACCGTTGAAGCGGCGGGGCTTTTTGGCGGCTTGGTGCTGTTCATTGTGGTTCAGATATTGCGGGCGCGCCTGGTCATGGAAGGCGATGAGGATGCGCCAACCGACTACCACGATGATATTGGCGAAGCGCCGCACGGTAATGCGAAAATCGCGATCTTTCTGATCATCGGCATTGTTGCGCTTCCCATTGCGGCGCATCTGACTGTGGTTGGGGCATCGGGCATCGCCCGGACTTTTGGCGTTTCTGATGCCGCAATTGGCTTGACCATTGTTGCCGTCGGCACCTCTTTGCCGGAATTGGCGACATCCTTCATGGCCGCCTGGCGTCGAAGCGGAGATGTCGCACTGGGCAACATTATTGGTTCGAACATATTCAATATCGCGGCGATCCTGGGGATAACCGGGCTCGTGATCCCCATTCCGATTGCCCAATCGATTGTTGATTATGACATGTGGGTCATGTTCGGCGTCGCGATCCTTCTGGGAGTGATCTGCTACGGCAAGGTAACAACCGGAAAATTTCTCGGTGGTGCTATGCTTATCGCCTATGCGGCCTATATCGTTTCTGTATTCTAGGGTTTAGAGCCCTTGCGGGATTGAGTATCGACCCCGAAGTCGGGGGACTGCCCGTTCGGGAATGGAGACTATTGTGGCCGAACAATCGATCAACGTAATCATCACAGGTGGCGCGCAGCGTGTGGGCCGTGCCATTGCCTTGGATTTGGCAGCCCATGGCTTCGGGGTCATCATCCATGCCAATACGTCACTTGATGGTGCTGAAGCACTGGCTGAAGAGATCCGTGCTGATGGCGGGAGAGCCTGGGCTGTCCAGGCTGATCTGACGGATGTTAAGCAGGCGTCAGGCGTTGTCGAGCAAGCTGTCGCCAAGGCGGGTCATGTTGAAATGCTAATCAACAACGCATCTGTGTTTGAACCAGACACAATCGAAATGCTTGACGAGGCACTTTGGGATACGCATTTCGCGTTGCATCTCAAGGCGCCCGCCTTCATGAGCCAGGCGCTTGCCGCGCAGCTTTCAGGCAGTGAAGGTTTGATCATCAACATGATTGACCAGCGTGTGTGGCGCCTTAATCCGACTTTCTTCTCCTACACGCTGTCAAAATCCGCCCTCTGGACGGCAACACAAACCATGGCTCAGGCCTTGGGACCCAATGTGCGGGTCAACGCGATCGGACCGGGTCCGGCACTGAAAAATGATCGTCAAAATGATGCGGATTTTGATCAGCAAATCGAGGCATTGATACTCAAGCGCGGACCCGATCTTGCCGAATTTGGCGCGACAATCCGATATTTGTGGGAGGCAAAATCCGTCACGGGCCAAATGATAGCGCTTGATGGCGGTCAGCATCTGGCCTGGAAAACGCCAGACACAAATGCCAAGGAATGATGACAGCCAAGCTGTTTTGTCAGCAGCGGAGGGCTCATACACCAAAACCGTGCCGCAATTGGCGCCGGAGGCTTGATGCAGCGTCGCTAAAGCCCACATAGTGCACATATGAATCAGCGCGCGCCAAAAAACGAAAACGACATCACGGAAATAGTCGGCGGGGATTCTGCTGCGCTGGCATCGCTCAAGAACCTTGATTGGGAGCAAGACCGGGTCATTGAGAGTACCCTGTCGGGCACTGAACTGATCAATGCTTATGTCAAGCGATTGCCCAACAAACCGGGCGTGTACCGCATGTTCAATGCCAACGGTGATGTGCTTTATGTCGGCAAGGCGCGGTCATTGAAAAACCGTGTAACCAGCTATGGCCGACATGGTGGTCACACCAACCGAATCGCGCGCATGATCCGCGAAACTGCGTCGATGGAATTTGTAACCACCCGCAGTGAGACAGAGGCGTTGCTGCTGGAAGCGAATCTAATCAAGCGCTTGCGGCCCAAATTTAATGTGCTGCTGCGGGACGACAAGTCCTTTCCTTATATCTTGGTTACAGGCGACCACGAAGCGCCCGGGCTGTTCAAGCATCGCGGCGCCCAATCCAAAAAAGGCAAGTATTTTGGTCCATTCGCATCGGCAAGCGCGGTCGGCAGGACAATCAATTCACTGCAGCGTGCATTTCTGCTTAGGACCTGTACCGATAGCGTCTATGAAAGTCGCACCAGGCCGTGCCTGCTTTACCAGATCAAGCGATGCTCTGGCCCCTGCACCGGTGAAATCTCGCTTGAGGACTACGGTCAACTGGTCGACGAGGCCAATGACTTTCTGTCTGGCAGAAGCCGAAAAGTGCAGGATGCTATGGCAAAAACCATGCAGCAGGCCGCTGAAGACTTGGATTTTGAGCGCGCCGCTGTTTATCGCGACAGAATTTCCGCTTTGACTGCGGTACAAACCCATCAGGGCATCAACCCGCAGGGGGTGGAGGAAGCCGATGTATTCGCTATCCATCAGGAAGGCGGCACAACATGTATCCAGGTGTTCTTTTTCCGTACCGGGCAAAACTGGGGCAACCGGTCCTATTTCCCGCGGGCCGACGCGACATTGGAGCCGGCAGAAGTTCTGGGTGCATTTCTTTCGCAGTTTTATGATGACAAACCCTGTCCGCGTTTAATTTTGCTGTCCGAAGACCTCGCGGAAAAAGACTTGATTGAAGAGGCTCTCAGCCTGAAGACCGAGCGCAAGGTGCACATCAACACCCCGCAACGGGGTGAGAAGCGCGACTTGGTCATGCATGCCTTGAGCAATGCAAAGGAAGCACTGGGACGTCGGTTGGCCGAAACCTCATCGCAGGCCAAACTCTTGCAGGGATTGGCCGAAACCTTCGGGCTTGCGCGGGTGCCGCAGCGTATCGAGGTGTTCGACAATTCGCACATTATGGGCACCAATGCTGTGGGTGCGATGATTGTGGCAGGGCCGGAAGGATTTGTGAAAAACCAGTATCGGAAGTTCAACATCAAATCGAAGGAAATCACGCCCGGTGATGATTTCGGTATGATGCGTGAAGTCATGGAGCGCCGCTTTGGCCGCCTCGTCAAGGAACATGGCATTCCTGACAGGGATGCACCACAGGACAATGACATTGATACATTACCAGCCTGGCCCGATCTGTTGCTGATTGATGGTGGCTTGGGGCAACTCAATGCCGTGCGCGAGATTCTCAGGGACATGGGCATTGAAGAGGTCATCGATCTTGTTGGCGTTGCCAAGGGGCCAGATCGCGATGCGGGGCGCGAGCGCTTTTTCATGCCTGGCAAAGCTGATTTCAGCCTGCCACCGCGGGATCCGGTTCTCTATTTCACCCAACGCCTGCGCGATGAAGCACACAGATTTGCCATTGGCTCTCACCGGGCAAGGCGCAAAAAGGAGATGGTCAAAAATCCACTTGACGAAATCGCCGGCATTGGACCATCACGCAAAAGGGCCCTGCTCCACCATTTCGGGACGGCCAAGGCGGTCGCGCGGGCACCTCTTGCCGATCTGGAATCGGTGGATGGCATCTCTGCGGCCATGGCCAAGCTGGTCTATGACCACTTCCATCAAGGCAGTTAATTGCATTCAGGCATGAATCGTTGCTTTGAATAGTTGATTTGGCCTGCGACACACGATACCCAAAGTCATGAGCAGCACGCAAAAATCACTGGCTTATTCCATTCCCAATTTGTTGACCTATGCACGGATATTGGCCGTCCCTCTTATTGTCCTGTGTTTTTTCAGCTTCAAAGGCGAATTGCGTGACAGCGACTTTGCCCGCTGGTCGGCGCTAGTCATCTTCGTTGTTGCCAGCATCACGGATTTTTTTGATGGCTATTTGGCGCGCAAATGGAAACAGGTGTCCAATATTGGGCGTATGCTGGATCCGATCGCCGACAAATTGCTCGTGTCCGTCATTCTGTTGCTGCTTGCCGCGACCCAAGACATCGCCGGATTCTCGCTTTGGGCTGGCGTCATTATTCTATGCCGTGAAATATTGGTTTCCGGCCTTCGCGAATACCTCGCCGCGCTGCAAGTAAGTGTGCCGGTTACAGTGCTGGCAAAGTGGAAAACGACCATTCAAATGATTGCACTGGGCTTGTTGCTGGTGGGACCGGCAGGCGACAAGGTTTTGCCCTTCGTTTCTGAAGCTGGCATTTTGATGCTGTGGCTTGCCGCCCTCATTACGCTTTATACGGGGTGGGATTATTTCCGCGCCGGTTTGAAGCATGTGTTTGACGACTAGAACGGGACACCGCACATGACCAAATTTGTCTATTTTGCCTGGGTTCGCGAGCGGATCGGTACGGGTGAGGAAGATATCGACTTGCCAGCAGAGGTGAAGACTGGCGACGATTTGATGGCATGGCTCAAATCCCGGGGCGACAATTACGCGCTGGCCTTGGAACACAGCGATGCCATACGGATTGCCGTCAACCAGGAGCATATTCATCATGCTGACAGCTTGGGTGATGCGAAGGAAATTGCGCTGTTTCCACCCATGACAGGCGGGTAATAATCATGGCCATTGCGCCGAAAATAAGCGTTCAGGCAGAAGATTTCGATTTAGCAGCAGAAGTTTCGCTGCTAACCGCCCGGTCCAGCAATATCGGCGGTGTCGTCAGCTTCACCGGATTGTGCCGGGATGAAAACGGGCGCTTGGATGCCTTGGAGCTGGAACACTATCCGGCCATGGCCGAAACTCAAATTAAGGAGATTGCCGTTCAGGCCCTTGAACGCTGGCCGCTATCGGGGCTGACGATCATTCACCGCTATGGAAAGATCAAACCTGGCAGCAATATTGTAATGGTGATAGCAGCGGCGACGCACAGACGTGCTGCTTTTCAAGCCGCTGACTTTCTGATGGATTATCTCAAAAATGATGCACCTTTCTGGAAGAAGGAGCATCTCAAGGATGGCAGCAGCGGCGACTGGGTCGAAGCGACGGACCGCGACGCGGCCGACAAGAAGCGATGGTAAAGTGTTGAAATATCACGCCCTATAGGGCGGCATGTGCCACAGCGCCGAAATGGCATGCCGAGGCAACCAAAACAAAGGCGTGCCAGATGGCGTTCTGGAATTTCAGCCCTTCCCATTGGTGGAAGATCACACCGATCGTGTATAAAACCCCGCCCAGCACAACAAACCAAACGCTCCAGAAATCAAGGGTTTGCGACAATTGCCACAGCAGGAGTACAGACGACCAGCTCAGGCCCAGATAGATTGAAACAGTATGACTATCGAGCTTGTCACCTGTTACGAGTTTTGACAAAGCACCGATGGCGGCAGCAATCCACACCACGGTGAGGAGCGAATAGCCGAAAACTGTATCAACCAGCACAACGAGCGGGGTGTAGGTCCCAGCAATCTTGAAGAATATAGCAGCCTGATCGATCCGGCGCAGCATGGGTCGACGTTCAGGCCATGGCGCCATGTGATACATGGCCGAACAGCAAAACAAGGCAACCGAACACGCAGCATAGATGATCAGCGCGGGCACAAGATTTGGCTCAAGACGGTCCGGAAATGTGAACAGGAACCCGAAGGCCAATATCGAAGCGGTGATGCCCAACATGTGGATCGTACCGTCAGCGATGCGTTCGCCTCTGGTATAGTTGGGATTGTCACACTGTGCTCTCCCGGCGTCTGGCTCTGATTTCGTTATAGCGACCATTATGCCCTGCCCTAAAACCTCACTCCCATCGTATCGCCGATGTATTGAGAAAAGATTGAATTGGCTCAACAGAATTGGACAAAAAGAAAACCGGACGGTAAATCGTGCGGTTTTCAAGGACTTAGACAATGTTTTTTAAGAATTGGTCAAATAAGACAGCTCGGGACCAGGGTGTGTGTGCTTCGCCCGAGGCAATTCACCTGCTTACAAGTCAACCAACGATTTCATCGCCCGAGAACCAGTAAGCAATCTCTTCAGCCGCAGTTTCGGCTGCATCAGATCCATGCACGGAATTTTCACCAATGGAGTTTGCAAACATTTTGCGTATGGTTCCCTCGTCGGCTTCCGCCGGATTTGTCGCGCCCATTACTTCGCGATTTTTGGCAATCGCGTTTTCACCTTCTAGAACCTGCACGACGGTGGGCCCGGAACACATGAACTCGACCAGTTCACCGAAGAACGGGCGATCCTTGTGCACCGCATAGAAGTTCTCTGCCTGCTTCTGGCTCATCCAGACACGTTTTGAAGCGACGACCCGCAGGCCATTTTCTTCAAATACCTTGGTGATGGCGCCTGTCAGATTGCGCTTTGTGGCGTCTGGTTTGATCATGGAGAATGTGCGTTCGATAGCCATTTTGACTTTCCTGTTTTTATTGATGAATTTGGGCGGTCTATAGCGGCCTTGGCATTCAATGCCAAGCGTAAATTGGCTCGGCAGACAAGCAGGTCGTCCTTGATTTCAGGCGGCAAATTGCAACTTGTTGCCAGCACCGCCATGCAAGGCAGCGACGCGTTCGAACCAGCTGGCAGCCTGACTGTCCTTCTTCATCAGGGACTGGCCCTTGAACACACGGCACCATTGGATGGCGCCAAATACGACATAATCGGCAAACAAGGGAGACGAGCCGCCAATAAAGGGTTGAGAAGACAACATGGATTCAAGCGGCTCAAGGGCATTGTGCAGTTCTGTGGCTGATGCGCCGCGCGACGCGCTGAACTCTTCCAGTGTCATATTAAAACGCTTCTCGCGGCTCCGCCTGAAATAGTGTTTGTCTTCCGGAGCAAGGCTGTTGTGGATTTGCATGAGGACAAGACGATTTATCACGGGATGCACTTGTGTCTGGCTCCAGTCGATCACAAACCTGGTTAGTGCCTTGCCACCCTCGCCGTCAAAAAGGCTGGGCGCATGGGGGTATTTCTCCTCCAGATAAAGGGCAATATTGTGGCTGTCTTCAATCAATCGATCTCCGTCGCGCAGCACCGGCACGCGTCGTCCCTCCCCGTCTTCCACACTAGCCACCTTTGTGAACGGTACGGGAACCGATTCAAACGCCAAGCCCTTATGCGCCAGTGCCATCCTTACTTTCCAGCAATGCGGGCTGAAAACTGTTTTTTCGTCGGCGCTGCAGAGTTCATAAAGCCTGATGGTCATCGATACATCTCTCGGAAAATTCGGGCAAAGGCTCTCATAGCGCTTTTCCACCTTGCGCGACACCAAAATCCACGCCAAACAGCGCCAATGTTGCAAATTAAAGATCTCACATTCCGGATGATGGGCCGGTTGCTGTTTGAAGGTGCCACTGCCACCGTACCAACGGGTGCAAAATGTGGCCTGGTTGGTCGCAACGGTACCGGCAAAACAACGCTGTTCAAGCTTATCAGCGGCGCATTGTCAGCCGAAAGTGGTGACATATCCCTGCAACGCGGTTTGAAACTGGGACAGGTTGCGCAGGAAGCGCCGGGCACTGAAGCGACGCTGCTTGAGACTGTTGTTGCCGCCGATACCGAACGCTCAACCCTGCTTGCCGAAGCCGCAGAAGCAACAGATCCAGACAGAATCTCCGAAATCCATGTGCGTCTGGCAGACATTGAAGCGCACTCGGCTGAAGCGCGCGCGGGTGCCATTCTGCACGGGCTTGGTTTTGATGCCCAAGCACAACAACGCCCTTGCAGCTCGTTTTCCGGCGGTTGGCGCATGCGGGTGGCACTGGCCGCGGTTCTTTTTTTGGAACCGGACTATCTGTTACTCGACGAACCAACCAACTATCTCGACCTTGAGGGCACATTGTGGTTGGAAAGCTATATCCAGCGTTACCCGCATACCGTGCTGATCATCAGCCACGACCGGGACCTGCTCAACGCGACCACAAATTCAATCCTGCATCTGGAACACAGAAAGCTTACCTTCTATCGCGGCAACTACGATACATTTGCCCGCACGCGCGCTGAGCGGGCCATGCAGCAAGCAAAAGCGAAAGAAAAGCTGGACGCCAAGAAAAAGCACATGGAAGCCTTTGTTAATCGCTTCCGCGCAAAGGCTTCAAAGGCCAAACAGGCCCAGAGCCGCATCAAGGCACTGGAAAGAATGGGCGATATTTCGCTGATGGTCGATGAAACTGTCCGGCCGCTGAATTTTCCGTCGCCGGACCGTGAGGCCGCCTCTCCGATTGTGAGCATGGAAGGCACCCGAGTTGGCTATGAAGCTGAAAATCCGGTTCTTTCACATCTGAATCTACGCATTGACCACGATGATCGCATCGCACTTTTAGGCGCCAATGGAAACGGCAAATCAACCTTTGCGAAATTGATCTCGGATCGCCTCAAGCCGATGGGCGGCAATCTGGTGCGGGCAGAGAAGTTGCGCGTTGCCATGTTTGCACAACACCAAATGGACGATTTGCACGCAGACTGGACAGCCTATGACCATTTGCGAGCAGCATTGCCGGAAGAGCCGGAAAGCAAAGTGCGTGCCCGG
>JAHEJF010000214.1 GCA_024639025.1 Ahrensia sp.
ATGGGACTCATCCGGAACCCTTCTGCTTGGAGCACCCCGGGAAGATTTTCAACTGCATTGATGGCGCTGGGAGACAGGTCACCTGTAAAAGTGATGGTGGCATCTTGGCGCTGTGTATGGAAGAAAATGTTATCGATCATGTGGTCGATGGAATCGAACGTGAAGAGTGCGGTGATCAGAAGACCGACCGACAAGGATGTTCCCAAGATTGTCAGTGCTGATCGCAGTGGCCACCGGATCAAGTGGCGTAATGCCATGGTTGTTAGCGGAGAAAAAAGTCTCGGCATGGCTGAATTTGTCCCAGCCAGGCTGTGATAGCGAGGCGGAGCTGGCGGTCTCATCGCAACAGCGGGAGGCAATTTGGCAGTTGTCCAGATTGCCTTGGCTGCGCCAGCGAGCGCAGCAGCGATGGTGACCAGTGCAGCGATAAAATAGAGATCAACACTTTGGTCAAACACAAGGAAGGGAAAGGAAAAGAAGGTTCCGTAAAGCTCGGTCAGGCCGCGTCCAAGCCATGTGCCAGCAATTGATCCAATCAAGACTCCCAGCAGACAGATCGCAATGACTAGTTTTGCGTAGTGCCAAGCAACGCCCCAAGTGGAGTAGCCAACGGCTTTGAGCAGTCCAATTTGCTCACGCTCCAAGGCAATCAAGCGCGACATGATCATGTTGACCAGGAATGCCGAGACAAACAAAAAAACCGGTGGGATGACGGTTGCCATGGCTCGGAGCTGGCTTAGTTCGGAATCCAGAAACGCGTGCGATGTCTGGTCCTTGCGTTTGATTGCTCCTGTGCCGCCATATGGCTTCAAAATTTCATCCAATGCTTCAACGATGACTTGCTGATCGGCATCTTTACGGGTCGTCGCTACGAGGTTATTGAATGCGCCCTGAAGATCGAAAATTGACGATAATGCGTTCTGAGACATGAAGAAGACTCCAAAACGACGTTCGTCGGGCACCATATCTCCCGGGCCGATTGCATAGACATACTCAGGTGCGAGCACGATCCCGGTGATGACAAGTTCGCGTTTGAGGCCGTTCAGCACTGCGTGAAATCGGTCACCGGGCTCAAATCGATGGGCCTCTGCAAAAGATTCAAGCACAGCGACTTCGCGAGGCCGGTTGGGTTCGGGCATCCGCCCTTTGCGAAGGTAGACATCATTGACATTTGGCGTTCGGTAATCTGGAAACGAAACCGCTATTCCGCTCGCCGGCTCTCGCATTCCCTCGATATCCAGGATTGTGTCCTTGACGATTCTGAGCTCAACGGCGGAGATTCCATCAATGGCCGAGATCTGTCGGCGAAGGTGTGTTGGCGCACGGACAGCTGAAGCGAAAACCGATGCAAAATTGGAGCGTTCATAAAAGGCAATTCGTGTTTCTTCCAGCGATCGTGTCGAACCCAGAGCCAGGATAATCGTCATGACGCCACATGCCATGACCAGTGCCACTGCAAGAATTTGAGCCCACAGTCTGGCAAAATCGCGGAACAGCTTCCGATCTAGCACCATCAGCATGTCACCACTCCACCTGAGAAGGCGCAATGCGCGTCGAGTTGGTTTCGACCGTTGATATTTTACCATCGAGGAAGGAGAAAACGCGATGCGCTATCTTCTGAATTCCGGCATTATGAGTGATGATCGCTGTTGTTGTGCCCAACTCCCGATTTATGTGATCGAGTGCCTCAAGAACGATGATGCCGGTTTGCGAATCGAGCGCACCTGTCGGTTCGTCGCACAAAAGCACCTCGGGTCGTTTGGCAATAGCCCGGGCAATTGCAACGCGTTGCTGCTCGCCGCCAGAAAGTTGTGCCGGAAAGTGGCTCATGCGATCTTCCAGATCGACCATTGCAAGGGCCTCTTCAGGGCGCATCGGGGATGGAGCAACTTCCGTGATTAACGCTACATTTTCCATGGCGGTAAGGCTGGGAATCAAATTGTAGAATTGGAATACAAAGCCAACATGATCACGCCGATAACGTGTTAACTGGCTCTGCTTCATTGCAGACAGCTCCTTGTCCTTAAACCAGACTTGTCCGCTTGTCGCTTCGTCCAATCCGCCGATAATGTTGAGTAAGGTGGACTTGCCACTGCCAGACGGACCAAGAAGCACCGCCATCTCGCCTTCATAGAGCTCCATATCCACCCCATTGAGCGCTCGCACTTCCACGTCTCCCGAGTGATATATCTTTGTGAGATTTTCCACTCGAAAGACCAAGTCCAGTTGGTCGGTTCGCTCGATCAGCATGTCATATGATTGCGCTCGAATTGCCTTGCTTCATTGATTTCAATCAATGGGATTTCGCTTCGAGAAACATTTCGGTTTCAGAAATTGAGGTAGATCAATGCCCCACTGAAATTTTAGCGCACAATATTCTTCGGCAACAACATGAAATGGAGGAGACGATGGTCGAAACAAACCAATTGGGCCGCTTCTGGCCTCATCTTTATGAACCTCTCAGAGGCTTTGGCAATCGAATTTCAGATTGGCTGTCGCCAGCGTCAGAAGCCTCGTCTGACGACGATATCTATCGAATTTCCATAGAGCTTCCGGGTGTTTCCGAGGACGATATTGATATCAGAATTAGCGATGATTCCGTGATTGTCTCTGGCGAGAAATCCGAAAAGAGGGAAGACAAGGGCGAAACCTGGTATTTTTGCGAACGGCAGTTCGGTTCATTCCGTCGTTCATTTCGCCTACCTCCGGATGCCAATGGCGAAAAGGCCCAAGCCAATGTCAAAGATGGTGTGCTGGAGATCACGGTACCCAAACGTTCGGTCAAAGCCGACAAGAGCAGAAAAATTGATGTGAAGAAAGCCAGTTGAAAATTGATTGCGGGTCGCTGACAACCGGCTTGCAACATTTGTGTCCACCATTTCCCATGGACGCCAACGGGAACAAGGTGAGCTGTCTCCAGTGCTTGGAAGGTCGGCGTAAAGCGAGGACTGACCGATGAAGGCCATGGTGTTTCAGGGCAATCAAACGACGCTCGAGTTGCTCGATATCCCAAAGCCTTCGCCGTCCAGCAATCAGGTTCTGGTTCGTATTGAAGCTTGTGGGATTTGCCGAACCGACCTTCATGTTATCGACAAGGATCTGAAGTCGCCCAAGCTTCCGTTGATTCCGGGGCACGAGATTGTCGGCAGAGTCGAAGCTGCTGGCCGCGACGTATCAGCGTTCCGAACTGGTCAGCGCGTCGGCATTCCATGGTTGGGACATACGTGTGGAGCATGCCCGTACTGCGCTTCAGGCCATGAAAATTTGTGTGATGCACCGGGGTTCACCGGATACACGATTGATGGCGGTTTTGCGGAATATTGTGTAGCAGACGCAAATTACGTTTTTGCTTTGCCGGAATCAAAAACGGCAGCTGAGCTTGCGCCATTGCTTTGCGCCGGGCTGATCGGCTACCGCAGCCTAAAGCTTGCGGGATCTGTGAAACGATTGGGTATCTATGGTTTCGGAGCGGCGGCACATATCTTGTGTCAAATCACCAATCACCTGGATGTCGAAGCCTACGCTTTTACAAGAGAGGGTGATGATGCCGCACAAAATTTTGCTCTCACCCTGGGCGCCAGATGGGCGGGCTCCTCATCACAATCACCGCCTGTCGAGCTCGATGCCGCCATCATATTTGCTCCTGTTGGCGACCTGGTTCCGGCGGCGCTAAAGACTGTACGAAAAGGAGGTAGAGTTGTTTGTGGCGGTATCCATATGAGTGACATCCCGTCATTTCCCTATGCCGACCTTTGGCAAGAAAGATCCATCATGTCAGTGGCAAATCTCACACGGGAAGACGGCGACGAATTCTTTCTGCTTGCCGAAGAGGCAAATGTTGAGACAGCGATAACGACCTATCCACTGGCGCAAGCCAATCAGGCCATCACCGACTTGCGCAACGGGAATATTCAGGGCGCAGCCGTGCTGATTATGTAGGTCAAAACAGATATTGGTCTGATTTCTCCAATCTTGACGGCAGTCAATGCTCTCGATCAAACACTGTGTTCTTAATTTAAGGTCATTTCACAATGTGGGATAGGAGCAAAAGGATGCTGAAAAAAGTACTGATTGCCACAGATGGATCGCCAAATGCGGAGAAAGCAGTTTCAACAGGGGCTGACATCGCTGCCAAATACGGGGCGGAGGTCATTTTGCTGCACGTTCTGTTACGCGATCATCTCTCTGATGCCATGCGGCATCTGGCCGAAACGGAGTACCATGCAGCCGACACGCCTATGTCAGTTGCGATCAGCAAAATACCTGATTCAAGGTTTCCGTTGGCTCAAATGCTCCCTAAGGATGCCGCCAGCCCAGACCAGGCTTTGCGTGCAGTTTCAGACCATATACTTGGAAAGGCTGAGTCTATTGCGGAAAAACATGGCATAACCAAACCCGCCAAAATGAGCGTTGATGGCAGACCTGCGGCACGCATTCTGGAAATCGCGGAGGAAACTGGCGCGGACATGATTGTGGTGGGTGCGCGAGGTCTTACAAACCTAAAAACGTTGTTGCTTGGCAGCGTTTCTGATCGAGTATCCAACGGTGCGAACGTGACATGTTTGATCGTGCACTGATGCCTTGGCGCAAGATGGTTCCATCTTGTTTGCACAAGAACTGCCTTGGTTCTGCATCAAATGGCTGGAGGAGCTACCGGTCCCTTGCCGGTAGGAGGATTGTAAATCCGTTTAGTCCGAACAGCGCTTGTCTACATTATGGGGGAATACCGTCATGGCAGTCTTTGTTGAATT
>JAHEJF010000215.1 GCA_024639025.1 Ahrensia sp.
AACATGAGCCTGAGCAGGTGACGCTGGTACCCGACGACCCGTCGCAGGCCACATCTGATCATGGCTGGGACTTTGTTGGGCAAAGCAACCTGCTGCATAATTCTGTGCAGCGGCTGAAGGGTAGCGGATTTCGTGTTTCGCTGTTTTGTGATCCCGATGCGGGCGAAGACAGGATTGCACGGGCGCGCGAAACCGGCGCGGACCGGGTCGAACTCTATACCGGACCCTATGGCGGATGTTTCGATGACCCTGAGGAAGCCAAGCATCAAGCGAGTTTGCTGGGCACCACAGCAGGCTTTGCTCATTCCGCCGGGATGGGCGTGAATGCCGGGCACGATCTGACTGTTGCCAACTTGCCAATGCTGGTGGAACACGTGCCGCATCTGGCGGAAGTGTCCATCGGGCATGGATTGACGGCAGAAGCGTTGACCCATGGCTATGCCGGCGCAGTTCGAAACTTTCTGGAAGCATTGGGGTATGCTGATGATATATAGGGGTGGTTGCCGTTGCGGGCGTGTATCCTATCAGATTGAGGCTGCGCCGAAATTTCAGCTGCATTGCCAATGTGTGGAGTGCCAAAAGCTGACAGGAGCCGGTCATGCAGCTATTATTGTCTTTCCGAAGGACGCATTTGCTTCAAAGGGAACTGTAAAGACATTTGGCTACCGTGCTGAAAGCGGTCATGATGTCATTCATCATTTTTGCGGCGAATGTGGTGCGCCCCTTTATAATCTCAACAGTCACTATACCAATGCGGTCTACATCATGGTGGGGTCGCTGGAAGATCCATCCTTGTTCGCGCCCGAGCGTATCGTCTTTGCCTCAAGTGGCCAAGAATGGGACATTATGGATCCGGAATTGCCCGGTTTTCAAGGCATGCCGAAACGCTGGGCAGTTTAGAGTATTTTTATCGTTTGCTCCTAGATTTGGGCAAACGGTAAATACCATGCTGAAAAAACTCTTTAAAAATAAAGCTTCCAAGGACCGAATTCGCAAGGCAGTGGAGCACCAGGACATGCAACGCGGCCAAGCTGAGGCACGGGCCCGTGCGCAGGACATGCTCAAGCGGATGGAAGACAAAAAGCGCGCAGCTGCACAAAAGCAACCGCAAGCCTAAACCGCAGATTTTCCAAAACGGTTTTTAAATAGGGCGCAGTGATGGCTGACATCGTCTGCAAATATCGATGGAGCGGGCAATGCATTTCGGCTCGTAACATCTTTTCTGGAAATGCCGCTTGACGTTGTACCGTACCGTACGGTACACACCATCTTCATGAACAGACATGCAAGCACATTCATCGAAACGGAATTCACCGAGCGCCAGGGTGCAGTTCTTGAGTCGGCGCTGCGTTTGCTCGTGGATGGCGGTGAAAAGGCCATCACCACGGCAGGGATCGCGCGCGCGGCCAATTGTTCCAAGGAAAGTCTGTATAAATGGTTTGGCGATCGAGACGGCATTCTCGCCGCAATGATCACTTACCAGGCTTCGAAGGTTCGGGTGACCGCGCGACCGGGTGGGCCTTCACTTTCGCCAGAGGCTTTTCGGGCTGAGCTTGAGACATTTGCCGACGATTTGCTTTCAGTCTTGTCGGGCAAAACGTCGTTGGCGCTCAACCGCTTGGCCATAGGGCAGGCGAGCGAGGGC
Organism: Ahrensia sp.; assembly: GCA_024639025.1. Lineage (GTDB taxonomy): Bacteria > Pseudomonadota > Alphaproteobacteria > Rhizobiales > Rhizobiaceae > Ahrensia. Next base: position 1,646 of record JAHEJF010000215.1, read on the forward strand.
GGCTCACCGCTTTCTCAACTGCTTATCGAACGGGGGCGCAACATGGTGCGCGAACGCGCGATGGTGCTGCTGCAGTCAGGGCACTTGGCCGATGTGTTGCGGTTTGATGATCGGGCTGAGGCCTTTGATACCTTGTACGGCCTGATCGTGGGCGACTTTCACGTCAGAATGCTGCTGGGCGAAAAAGTGCCAGCCTTGCGTGATGAACTGGCGCAGCGGGAACATGTCCTTGCTGCCATCGATAAATTCTACCTGTTTTACTCAAAAGACAGGCTTAGCTGAAACCGACCAATGGAAATCCAAACGGGAGAAAACTATGCGCGTATATTATGATCGCGACGCAGATCTAAACCTAATCAAGGGCAAAAATGTTCTGATCATCGGCTATGGCTCTCAGGGCCGTGCACATGCGATGAACCTGAAAGATTCAGGTGCAGAGAGTGTGCGTATCGCGCTTCGCGAGGGTTCGACGACTGCTCTGAAGGCAGAAGCTGACGGCTTCAAGGTAATGAGTGTTGCCGAAGGCGCTGCGTGGGCTGACATGATGATGATGGCGACGCCTGACGAGTTGCAGTCGGGAATCTACAAAGATCATGTTGAAGCCAATATTCGCGATGGTGCAACCATCGCTTTTGCGCATGGCTTGAACGTACATTTTGGTTTGATCGAGCCGTCGAAAAATATCGACGTGGTGATGATTGCGCCCAAAGGGCCTGGCCACACAGTGCGTGGAGAATATCAAAAGGGTGGCGGTGTGCCTTGCTTGATCGCAATCCATCAGGATGCGTCTGGCAACGCCCATGATCTTGCTCTTTCCTACGCATGTGGCGTGGGCGGTGGTCGTTCGGGCATCATTGAAACCACATTCCAGGAAGAGTGTGAGACTGATTTGTTCGGCGAGCAAGCTGTGCTTTGCGGTGGGTTGGTCGAGCTGATCCGTGCCGGATTCGAGGTTCTGACCGAGGCTGGATATGCGCCGGAAATGGCGTATTTCGAATGCCTGCACGAAGTGAAACTCATCGTCGACCTGATTTATGAGGGCGGTATCGCCAATATGAACTATTCGATTTCCAACACCGCTGAGTGGGGCGAATACGTGACTGGACCGCGCATCATTACCTCGGAAACAAAAGAAGAGATGAGACGCGTGCTGCACGATATCCAAACCGGCAAATTTACGTCCGAATGGATGCAGGAATGGCACTCCGGTGCTGCCAAGTTCAAGGGCACGCGCCGGATGAATGACAGCCATCCGATCGAGGCAACCGGTGAGCAATTGCGCGGTATGATGCCCTGGATCAAGAGCAACGCGCTGGTTGACAAAGAAAAGAACTAGAACGGGGTCTGATCGGTCCAATCAATGCTGCGGAGAACTCTCTCCGCGGCATCTTCCTTTCAAGGCTTGCAATGGATTATTCATCGCAGTCTAACATCAGATGATGATTCACCAGCTTGAAGAAACCCAGCTCGTCCTAAGCGAGCAACCACTTCCACATCTGGAAGACCAAGCCTCACAGATACGCTCCTACTGGGAGCATATAACCCAGAAAAAGAAGCACTTGTGGAACGGCGAGTTTTACATGTTTACCGGTGTGAATATCGGTAATGGCACTCTTCACGGTACTGGTCACAAGACCGATTTTGCCACCTTTATTTATTGGCGTGATCATGCACGCAGACAGGGTATTACGCACATCACCGGAACAACGCTGCCAAGCTTTTCCGATGGTTCTCTGCTCGCGGTCAAAATGGCAGACCATACTGCCAATCCAGGCAAGATCTACTTTCCGGCGGGTTCGTTTGATTCCCATGACATTGTGCAGGGACAATTTGACGTCGTGCGCAATGTCCAACGCGAACTCAAAGAGGAAATCGGTCTCGAATTGAAGCAAGATTGGATCAATGGCGCCTTGCAGACAGCGCAGATTGACAATGCTTATCATGTTGGACTTCCGCTTCGTCTTCCAATGTCCTTCGATGAACTAAAGGGTATCTGGCAGTCTTTTCGAAGGCTTGACGGTGATGATGAAATCGAAAGCTTGGTACAGATTGGTTCGGTCGATGAAATACCACTTGAAATGCCGCCCTATGCTGCTGCACTGTGCAGACACCATTTTGCGGGCTTGAAAGATTGATAGATGAGTATACCAGCGGGGATCATTCGCGGCCGATTGCTTTGGTTTTCCCGCGAACCAGTCGACCCTCAGGACGAGGATGCGTACACCTACATTGAAGATGGTTGCCTAGTTGCGCAGGATGGGTTGATTGTCTGGTCCGGGCCATGGGCAGATTTGCCTCAAGAACATCAGTCTGCGGATTATGTCGACCACCGTGGGCATCTCATCACGCCAGGCTTGATCGACTGCCACCTCCATTTTCCGCAATCGCAGGTCGTTGCTTCCTATGCCGGTTCGCTGCTGGAATGGCTGAATAATTATACCTTCATTGAAGAGCAAAAATATGGAGATGCCGCCTTTGCATCAAAGATGGCGGCGCGCTTCCTCGATCAGCTGATCTCACACGGCACGACGACTGCGGTTGCCTTTTGCTCGGTCCACAAAACCTCTTGCGATACCTTGTTGGTTGAAGCTGAGAAGCGCAATATGCGCATGGTCGCCGGCAAGGTGATGATGGATCGCAATGCACCAGACGCGCTTCTGGACACGGCCGAGAAAGGATATGAGGAAACAAGGCAGTTGCTTGAAGAATGGCGCGGTCGCGGCCGGGTTGAAGTTGCGATTTCGCCGCGATTTGCGCTGACCTCCACGGAGGCCCAACTTGAAGCGTCGGGCGCGCTTGTAGAGGCTTATCCTGATGCGTTGATGCAGACGCATTTATCGGAAAACCATGCAGAAATCGAAGCGGTGTGCGGGTTGTTTCCGGCTGCAAAGGACTACACTGATGTATATGCACAGCATGGACTTCTGACGCCCAAAAGCCTGATGGGTCATTCCATACACCTTTCAGACAGGGAACGCGGTGCATTGGCAGAAAGCGGTGCCGTTGCCGTGTTTTGCCCAACATCCAACCTGTTTTTGGGCAGTGGATTTTTTGATTTGCAGGCAACAGAAAAAGCCGGTCAGCGCCATGCCA
>JAHEJF010000216.1 GCA_024639025.1 Ahrensia sp.
TCTGCGCTCATGCGTTCATTGTGGTTTCTGCACTGCAACCTGTCCGACCTATGTCACTTTGGGTAATGAACTTGATAGTCCCCGAGGCCGGATATATCTGATCAAGGACATGCTGGAGAACGACCGTCCTGCTGACAAGAAGACGGTCACCCATATTGACCGCTGCCTGTCCTGTCTGGCTTGCATGACAACTTGTCCGTCAGGCGTCAATTACATGCACCTGGTGGACAATGCCCGTGCCCATATTGAAAAGACTTACAAACGCCCGTTCTTCAACAAGCTCACCCGCAACATTTTGGCATTGGTGCTGCCTTACCCGAAACGGTTCAAGGCGTCGCTTTATGCAGCGCGGATGGGGCGTCCATTTGCGCCAATCCTGAAGGCCATTCCGCCGCTGAAAAGCTTTGGGGCCATGTTGGAACTTGCTCCATCCAAAATCGATAAACCCTCGGTCTATGCCGAGGCCGGAACCCATGGAGCAGAAAATACCCGCAAAGGCCGTGTTTCGATTTTGACCGGCTGTGCGCAACCGGTGCTCAAACCCAGCATCAACGAAGCCACCATCAAGCTGTTGAATCGTCTTGATGTGGAGGTGGTTGTGCCAAACGGGGAGGGGTGCTGCGGCGCTCTGGTGCACCATATGGGGCGCGAGGAACAGGCGCTCGACGACGCCCGTCGCAATGTGGATGCATGGATGGCCGAGATTGAAAATGGTGGACTTGATGCGGTCATCATCACCGCGTCAGGATGCGGTACAACCATCAAGGATTATGGGCATATGCTGCGACTTGATCCAGACTATGCCGAGAAAGCTGAGCGCGTCTCGGCGCTGGCCATGGATATTACAGAGTATCTGTCGACCATTGAATTGCCCAAACCTGTGCTTGAACCCAATCTGGTTGTGGCCTACCACTCGGCCTGCTCAATGCAGCACGGTCAAAAAATTACTGAAGCGCCCAAAAACCTGCTGACCGGGGCAGGTTACGAAGTGCGAAGTCCCGATGAAGGGCACTTGTGCTGCGGTTCTGCCGGCACCTACAATATCATGCAGCCGGAAATTTCCGCTCAGTTAAAAGCCCGAAAGGTCAAAAACATCGAAGCAACCCAGGCCGATGTCATTGCAACGGGTAATATTGGCTGCATCACGCAAATTTCCACTGGCACAGACATCCCGCTCGTGCATACAATCGAGCTGCTAAATTGGGCCTATGGGGGCGAAAAACCGGAGAACGCACCCGATCCAAAAGCAGCAAAAAGAAAATCAACTGGCCGTACAGCACTGGAAGACTTGATCGCCCAAGCCGCTGAATAGGAGAGGGAATGCAGCAACGAGAATTGGGGAAGGACGGACCAAAAGTAGGTGCCGTGGGGCTGGGGTGCATGAGCTTTTCGGGCATGTATGGTCCCACCGATGAAGCCGAAGCGCACCGCACTTTGGCATCGGCACTCGATTTGGGTGTCACCCATCTTGATACGGCGCAGATTTACGGCATGGGTCTTTCCGAAACGATCATTGGATCGTTTCTCAAGCAGAACAAGCATCATTTTTCCATCGCAACCAAGGCCGGTATAATTACCAAGCCAGAGCGGCGCTTTGACAACTCGCCTGAACTCCTGCGCAGTTCGCTGGAAGGCTCGCTGAAGAGGTTAGGCGTTGATTTTGTTGATCTTTTCTATGTGCACAGGCGAGAGCAGGAGCGTCCCATTGAGGAGGTAACGCACACACTGGTTGAATTTGTCAAAGAGGGGAAGATTGGCGGCTTTGGATTTTCCGAAATCTCACCTTCCTCTCTGCGTCGTGCCGCATCGATCCACCCCGTGCGAGCAGTGCAAAACGAATACTCGCTTTGGACGCGGATGCCCGAGTTGGGATTGATCCGTGCTTGCAAGGAGGTGGGTGCTGCATTTGTGGCTTTTTCGCCCGTTGCGCGCGGTATGTTTGCCGACCGGTCTCCCGATCCGGCCACCTTTGCAGACCATGACATCAGGAAGCGAAACCCGCGGTTCATTGAGCCGAATTTCTCGGCAAATGTTGCTGCCATTTCAGCCTTTCGCGACTATGCGGAAAGCCAATCCATCTCTGCCGCTACGATGGCTCTGGCTTGGGTGCTGGCACAGGGCGACCACATAATTGCAATTCCGGGCACACGCACGTCGGATCACTTGCAGCAGGATGCAGCGGGTGGTGCGGTCCAGTTGTCAGCAGAACAAATGTCCCGGATTGACGAACTGCTACCGCCGGGATTTGCCCATGGCGATCGCTATAACGATCAGCAGATGGTGGGTGTAGAGCGATACTGTTAAAGCGTTTCAGCCTTCAACTGAACCGTTGGCACCGAATTACGCATAGAAAAGACTGGATCAATTCAAATGCGGTCATTGCATTGAGGCACAATATGTGCCGCATGGAAAAGGCCGCTCGATCCCAACGATCAAGCGGCCCTTGCGCCCCGTCCCCCCAGAAGCGTGTGCTCAGCTTCGAACGATTACCGTCGCACCGATGTCGACACGGCTGTACAAGTCTTCAACGTCTTCATTCCGCATGCGAATACAGCCAGAAGATACCGCTTGCCCGATCGACCAGGGCTGGTTGGTGCCATGAATGCGGTAAAGCGTCGATCCAAGATAAAGTGCACGTGCGCCAAGAGGATTGGACGGTCCGCCATCCATGAAGTTCGGCAGAATGCGCCCTTTCTTTTTCTCTCGTGCAATCATTTCAGCGGGCGGACGCCAGGAAGGCCAAACCTTCTTCTGCGTAATTTTTTCCGTTCCAGTCCAGCTGAAGCCGGTTTTGCCGACGCCCACACCATACCGCATGGCGGTGCCATTTGATTGAACCAGATATAAAAAGCGGTCTGAAGTATCGATGATGATCGTACCGGGCTTCTGACTGCCATTGTAATTGACCTGGCGCGGCAGAAAGATCGGATCAATCTGTCGTGACGCCGGAACAGCTTTTTTCTGTTGCTGGACGGCCAACGGCTGCGTCAACGGCACGACTTGCCTGGTGCTGGTTCGGCGAACATTTGCGGCCGGAGGCGTGGCCGGCCTGTTTGGCTTGAGTTGCAACACCCAAGGGCCGGTTAGATCAGGGCTCAAAGTGATGGGTGGTGGTGTCGCGTATCTCTCACCAGCATTGGCTGCCCCCAGCACCACACAAGTTGCAGCAAGACCTGCAATCAAGGTCATCAAATATCTCATCTGGCATACTCTCAACAAAATTGCCCGAATCCTCCTGACAAGATTGTCAGCAGGCGTACCCATGGAACATGACTTAAAGCGGCGTATCAATTATGAATCACAATGCATAAAATGCGTTTTTCGTCGTAAACCTATTGGCAAGGTTATCAGGCTGTTACGACAGATGGTGAACGCAATGTGAATCGACAATGAAAGGTCCGCGCACGCACATGACAGATGGATTGATTGAAAGGCCTGATGGCGAACAAAGCTGCTGGTGGCACGGCGAGTTGGATGATTATCGAGCCTATCATGACAATGAATGGGGCCGGCCGGTGGTTGATGATACGCGACTGTTTGAAAAGATATGCCTGGAAGGCTTTCAATCTGGCCTGTCCTGGCTGACCATTTTGCGAAAGCGAGAAGGGTTTCGGGCCGCGTTCGCTGGATTTGATATCGACAAAGTAGCAGCATTTACCGATGCAGACGTCGAGCGCTGCGTTTTGGATGCCAATATCGTCCGGCACCGGGGCAAGATCAATTCCACCATTAACAATGCCAGAAGAGCACAGGAGCTCCGCGCAGAATTTGGCTCACTGGCAGCCTATTTCTGGGCCCATGAGCCCGACCAGAGCGAACGTCCTTCGGTGATCAGCAAGGGCAATATCCCCGGTTCAACCGAAACGTCGACCAAGATTTCCAAAGATCTCAAGAAACGCGGCTGGAGCTTTGTGGGTCCGACAACAGTCTACGCATTCATGCAAGCGATGGGGCTGGTCAATGATCATTTGGAGGGTTGTTGCTTCAGAGATGAGATAGAAAAGATGCGCAATGACTTCAAACGACCTGTTTGACGAACTCAAGTCTCTTATTTTCGAGACGGCGGAACAATCGCCTCTGATTGGCGAATTGGAGGAAAGCGTCAGATGGGGTGAGCCAAGCTTCGCGCCCAGGAAGAGAAATGTCGGCAGTTCGGTCAGACTTGCCCGGCGCGACGATGCCGCGGCCATGATGTTTATCTGTACCACCCGACTGGTCGACCGATTTCGTGAGCTTTATCCCAACAATTTTGTTTTCGAAGGCAGCCGAGCGCTCGTGTTTGAAAACGGCAAAACCATTCCGACTGAGCAACTCAAACACTGCATTGCCATGGCACTGACCTATAAGTTGAAGAACTAGGTCCTACGTGCTTTTGCAACAATTGCGATGGCAACGCCTCCCAAAATGAGCGTGGAAGCGATGATAAACCGGGCGGTGAAGGGTTCAGCGGCAAACAATAGCCCTCCAAATCCGGCGATCACCGGAACAGTCAGTTGTACGATGGCGCCCTGTGTGGCCCCGATCCTGGGCAACACGCGGTACCAAAGCGCATAGCCCAGACCAGATGTAATCGCGCCTGATGCCACCGCCAGCATCAAGCCATAGGCGCTCCCGCTCATCTCTCCCCAAAAGATTAGGGTTGCAGCCATTGTCATGGGGACGGCGAGCAAAAAATTTCCCGCTGTCGCCAAAAGCGGATCCTCTGAGCCGCGGCCGCGCAGCGAATAAATGCCCCA
>JAHEJF010000217.1 GCA_024639025.1 Ahrensia sp.
TCCCAGTCTATGCCCAATCCCGGTTCATCGGATGGGAACGCATGTCCGTTTTCGACTCGCATGGGCGAGCAGGTGACGTCGTCCAGTTGAGGAATGTATTCCAGCATTGGCGCATTGGGTATGGCACAAACCAATCCAACATGAATTTCCATAAGAAAATGGGGGCAAACGGGGACGTTATAAGCCTCCGCTGTGTGAGCAACTTTCAACCAAGGCGTGATACCGCCCACCCGAGCTACATCTGCCTGAACGATCTGACATGCTTCTCTTTGAAGATAGTCCTTGAACTGGCTCAAGCTATACATACTCTCCCCCACAGCTATGGGAACGCGGGAGTGTCGTGCGAGGGCTGCATGTGCTCCCACATCATCGGCCCGCATGGGTTCTTCAAACCAATGAATGCCCAGTTCAGCCAACATGTCAGAGCGACGGATCGCTTCAGCCAGATCGAACGACTGGTTGGCATCGACCATGATCCGGAATTCATCCCCTACGGCAGCTCTGACAGCTGCCAGCCTTGCTCGATCTTCAGCGATCGTTGGCTTTCCAATTTTGACTTTGGCACCCGCAAAACCAGCTTCCTTCATGGCGACCGCGCCGGCGACAAGGGCTTCTTGCGGCAGTTGCAACCAACCTCCTTCAGTGGTGTAGAGTGGTACTGACCCTTTTGTCCCGCCAGCAAGGCGCCAGAGTGGCAGACCAGCCCGGCGACAGCGCAGATCCCACAATGCAGTGTCAATGCACGCGAGAGCCAAAGATGTGATTGCTCCGACAGAGGTTGCATGTGTTGAATACAGCATGTCGCGCCATATTCCACCGATTTCCTCAGCCTCACGACCGATCAGGCGCGGTAATAGCGTTTCCTTCAATAGGCTGATTATTGCTGGTCCACCTGATCCAATCGTGTAGCTGTAGCCGGTGCCGACCTCGCCGTCAGAATCTATTAATCGCAGGATAGGCGTCTCCTGGCTTTGAAATGCCTGAATCGCATCAGTCCGCTCGACCTTGGGTTTCAGATCGACCATGGTTAGTTCTGCACGCTTGATTATCGCCACACGCTACTCCCCCGTTTTAGTACTCTTTGCAGGTCGCTTCTCAGCACGACGTAACTTCAACAGGATCGCCGTTTCTTCCAAGCCGGCATTTGCATTTGAGACGAGTACACCCGGACTGCCTGTTCTATGGAGCCTATTCATTTGCGTTTAACCTGTAAGCTGCGCGCGCACTTTTTGACCGGATGGCGGTTTGCTGGTCTGAAGAAAGGTGCGCAATGAGATCGAGCGCGGTATCCATGATCCTCTGATAGGAACCGGCAAGCAAGCAGACGGGCCAGTCAGTGCCCAACATGCAGCGATTCGGTCCGAATGTTTCGATTACATGGTGCGCGTATGGTCTTAGATCATCTGTCGACCAGTCGCTCCAATTTGCCTCGGTTGCCATGCCGGACAGTTTGACCCAGCAGGTCGGTGATGCCTCAACAAGTTCCTTCATCAGAGTTGCCCATGGCTCCCAACCACCTGCTCCGATTTCTGGCTTGGCAATATGGTCCAAAACCCAATGCATTTCTGGCAGCGCATTGACCGCCTGTATCGCTGCGGGTAACTCGCGTGGGCGCAAGAGCAAATCATAGGTCAATGCGTGAGCATGCAGAGCAGAAAGACCACGGCTCACATCGTCACGCAGGAGCCAATTCTCGTCTTCCTCATCATGAACCTGGTGACGGACGCCCACAAGATAAGAGCCGCCCTTGCCGGCCTTTAGCGTTTCGATATGTTCAGACACATCGGGCGAGGTGAGATCCACCCACGCAACAACACCAAGTATGAGATCATTCTCATCTGCTGTAGCAAGAAACTCCTTGGATTCCTCAAAACTGCTGTGCGTTTGCACCAATATCGTTCCGCTGACGCCTGCCGGACCGGTGACAGCTTCAAGGTCATCTGTATCAAACCGGCGGCGGATCGCATCGAGCTCTTTGGTCATCCATGGATAATGTGTCTTTGATGTATCCCAGAGATGGTGATGTGTGTCGATAAGCTCAATCATTGCGCAGCCTCCTCTGTCGACCCATGGATATGATGCATGATATGTTCGCTCACGGAATCGTAGTCGCGATCGTTCAAAATTTCACCACGCAGCTCGAACTCATCCATCACCAAAATGCGGTCAGCAACAGTCACCATTTCCGGCATGTCGCTGGTGATGAGCAAGATTGACGTACCCGCATCGGACAATTCTCGGATCAGTTCATGAACATAGGCCTTGGTTTTGATATCGACACCCACTGTGGGCTCATCGACGATCAGGATTTTTACATTTGCCGCCAGCCATTTGGCCACACTGACTTTCTGTTGGTTTCCGCCTGACAGATTCCCGGTCAGTTGCCGCAACGAGGGCGTGCGGACCTCAAGCTTTTTGAGGACTGGATCAACTGTGTTTTCGATCTGTTTGTCTGTCACCAATCCAAGCGCGCTTTTTAATCGTTGCCAGACTGTGATTCCAGCGTTTTCAAGCACGGAATGGATGAGGATCAATCCTTCACCCTTGCGATCCTCGCTGACATAACCAATGCCGTATTTGTGCAGTGCATCAGCAACGGAATCGATCTGGGCCTCGTCGCCATCGATCACAATTTTTCCGGATGTGACTTTGTGCGCCCCGATCAGGGCTTTTGCCAATTCAGTGCGTCCAGAACCAACCAGCCCATAAAGGCCAAGGACCTCTCCCCTTTTTAGCTGCAAGTTGACATTGCGATGTCCGTCCTGCGTGGCCACCCCCTGAACATCGAGTGCGATATCATTGTCGGCATGGTCGCGTTGGTCCCACTGAGGTATCTGTTCGCTTCGGCCAATCATGAGGCGAACAATATCCTGCCGGTCCAATCCTTCCAGCAATCGGCTTTCGCAGGCATTGCGCCCATCGCGCAAGACCGTCACCCGATCGCAGATTTCTTGAACTTCTTCGAGCTTGTGGCTGACGAAAACCATGCTGGTGCCATCTTGCTTCAACCGGTGGAGAATCCCGAAAAGTGTTTCTGTTTCATGCTGAGTGAGAGATGCCGTTGGCTCGTCCAGCAAGAGAATACGTGTATCCAGTGAGAGCGCTTTTGCGATCTCGACCAACTGCATTCTCGCAACGTTCAGCTTGTCCACCTGGGTTTCGGGCCTGGCGTCTATCTCTAACAGATCAAGCCATTTTTGAGCATCTTGATAGAGTTTGGGATAATCTATCCTCTGCAAAGGTGAGGCACTCAAACGCTCAAGAAAGATGTTCTCAGCAATAGAGAATTGCGGGATCAGATTTCGCTCCTGGTGCACTACGCCAACACCGCTGGAAATGGCGTCGCGTGTTGAATGGGGCGAGAATGGTTGGCCATCAATCGTCATTGAACCACCATCTAACCGGTGCACCCCCGTCATAATCTTGATCAGTGTCGATTTTCCTGCGCCGTTCTCGCCAAGAAGCGCGTGAATAGATCCCGTAGAGAGTGAAAAGTTCACCTCATCCAATGCCAGAACACCAGGAAATACCTTGGTGACGCCGTCTGCGGTGAAAACGTGGTTGCTCATGTCGTCTCTGCAGCGGCTTTGCGCTGCCCTCTGACTTCGCGCAGACGGTTCAAGCCAACTGCCCAAAGGATCAAGACGCCCAGAACAACTTGCACCAGGAATGGATCGATATTGAAGAGCACCAGTACTTGCGTGATGATGGCGACGATCGCAACGCCACACACGGTACCGCCGACACTGACCCGCCCGCCTGTCAGAAGTGCGCCGCCTATAATTGGCGCTGCAAAGCTCAGGATAAGCCAATCGTCTCCTATACTTGGCTGTCCAAGCTGAAGTCTGGCGACGAGCATAATGCCAGCCATCGCGGCCAAAAGACCCGAAATCGCATGTGCAAAAACCACAATCCGGGGCACGGAGATTCCTGATAGTTCAGCAGCATGCGTGTTGCCACCTACGGCAAGGATTGATCTGCCGAGCGGTAACCTAAACAAAAGATACCAGAGCGCAGCTGCTGAAATCGCGAACGGGACAATCAGCCATGGTATCGGGCCAAGCATTGTTGCATTGCCGAGTGATTTGACGATTTCCGGAATATCATAAAATGGCTGCGCCTCAGTGATGCCAAGGTTTACGCCCTTGAACGCAGACAGCGTCGCCAGAGTGATCACAAATGCAGAAATCCCTGTGTACGCACAAAGCAGACCATTGGTCAGTCCTGCAAGCAAACCGATGCCAAGTGACAGAACCGCAGCAAGCGGCCACGGCATACCCCACACTTCCATCATGCCAGCAAAGGAAATTGCAGCAAGCCCGCCGATGGCGCCTACAGATAGGTTCATCTGACCAATGGCTATGATGACCATCTGCGAAAAAGCCACCAGTGCATTGACCGAAATGGCCAGAAGCAGGATCTGAATATTAAAAGGCGACAGGAATGTAGGTCTTAGCGCGCCAACGATGACAATTGCCAGTACGGTCACGACAAATGGGCCGACCCAATCCTGATTTAAGAGCTCACGTTTCATCCCAATCATACCAGCTTATTCCTTGACAGGTATGAACGACGTGCCAAATCAAGCAGTACAGCCACAAGAAGAAGAACACCCAGATAGGTCTGAATCCAAAACGCGCCGATCTGCATCAATAAAAGACCGCTGGTCAACATGGTGACAAGAAAGCCGCCCAGGAGTGTTCCCAGCACGGAGACTCTACCCCCTG
>JAHEJF010000218.1 GCA_024639025.1 Ahrensia sp.
ATAAGACGACGACTAGTTTCTCCTCCCGAACAGCGCGCCTTTGATGACATCGATATGTTGATGGCCACTTCACCGCATGGTCCTGTCGTTCTTACTGGCGTTCCAAATTATGTGAATGTATTTGGTCGCGATAGTCTGATTGCCTCCTGGTTTTTGCTCTCATCAGCGCCCGGAGTTGCTGAAAACACATTGCACATATTGGCTGCACATCAGGGCCAAGAAGATAACCCTGTTACGCTTGAAGCGGCCGGAAAAATCCCGCACGAGCTGCGAGACACTGAATTGACAAGAACGGGAGATCTGCCATTCGGACGCTATTATGGCACTGCGGACGCTAGCGCACTCTTCGTGCTGCTGTTGCGTGATCACTGGAAGGTTACGGGACGCGCTTCCTTAGTGGCAGAGCTGGCTGATGCATGGCGCGGTGCGATTGCATGGTGCCGCAATGAAAGAAGCGCTGATGGTCTATTGCGATACTCAACTGAAACACACGGGCGCGGACTGCTCAACAATTCATGGAAGGACAGCAAAGACAGCATGTCCTATTCTGATGGTTGTCTCGCACAGGGAAGATTGGCCGTCATCGAGGTACAAGGGTATTTTGCTGCCGCCCTTGAAGCAGCGGCGGAACTGGAGGAACTGCTTGATGGCAGCACCGCATATAGCAGGTGTTTGCGCCAAGAAGGCGCTGCACTTTGCGATCAGATCGAACACGTCTATTGGAGCGATGCGCTGGGGATTCATGCCATTGCTGTAGATGAAGTTGGCAGGCAGTGTGATATTGTTTCCACAAATCCAGGGCATCTATTGTGGGCAGGCGTGCTAAGTGACGAACGCGCAAAGGCTGTTGCAGGTCGACTAATGCAGTCTGACATGATGACAGGCTGGGGGATGCGAAGCTTATCAAATACCGAACAGCGGTATAATCCTCTTTCCTACCACAATGGTTCAATCTGGCCGCATGACAATGCCATGATTGCGGCTGGCTGTGAGCGCTATGGTTTGACCGAAGAAAGTAATCAGATTTGGGAGGCATTGCTTGAATCAGCGCAACATTTCGCAGAGCACCGTCTGCCCGAGCTGTACGGAGGCTACGAAAGGGTGTCCGGGCTGCCACCAATTGGGTACGTTGAAACCTGTTCCCCACAAGCTTGGGTTGCAGCCGCAATTGTCTACTATTCTATGAGCGGCGCTCCCCAGCTAACAGATATTGGCTAAAGAATTGCGACAGACAACAATTGTCGGCAATGAGATCTCAATCCGCAAGGATATTCTCAACATCTGAACTGCATAATGGATGCGACTATATTTTTGCCGCTTTGCCGGAGTGGTCCTATGCCCTTAGAATCTGCAGCGTAGGTCCGCCTTGAGCCCGGAGCTGACGTTCATAAAGCGCTCAGAATCAGTTGTGTACAACCAAGCGTTGCGCAGAGAAGTGCTGAACTTGTAATGGTTCACCACCACAAAACAGCCATAAATTGTTATCAATCAGTGGTTGAAGCTAGACAACAACCTTTACCGACATCGGGCTCTGAACATGAAACCGCCTGATCTCGAAGCACTATCAAGATAGGCTTCGGAACACAGAGGCTTTACAGGCTTATGTGCGGTCCGTATGAGGAACGCCAAGGCGGTTCGATATGAGCGGCAATTTACATGATGGAGTCACCAAATGTACCAAAAAATTCTTGTTGCCATGGCACTCGACCACGATATTTCGCAAAAAACGCTCAGGGCGGCGAAGATTCTTTGTGAAGACGGTGGAGAGATAACTGCCTTGCATGTGCACGATGCCTTCCAGGGGTCGGTGGTTCCTTATGTCGACGAGGAAATCATCAACGCCGGATTTGTAAAGTCTGAAAGCCTTTTGAAGGAAAAGCTTGCCGGGGTTGAAGGTGTGACGTCCAAAATCTTGAAGGGTCACACTGCTCGTACGATCATCGATTTCGCAGAAAGCAATGGCATTGATTGTATTGTAATGGGTTCGCACAAACCGGGATTAATAGATTACTTCCTCGGGTCAACCGCTGCATGGGTTGTCCGCCACGCGAAATGTTCAGTTCATGTGCATCGCGAATGAATTTTGAAAGCGGGCGAAAGGCTAAGCGCGTTCAATTTGCTTGTGAGTTTGAATACGCCGACTGAGTGCAGAATCACCAAACAATCGCCAGCATTGGGCGAATATGCGGAGCCGGTTCTGTTGGAGAATGCAAGCAGCATAATTGAAGGGATAAGCTGTCCGATACCTCGACCGCCAGGCGATCGAAGCTCATTAAGTTAAACGACCGCTTTGTCCTGTGTGGATGGCTCCCTTTTTGCAAGTCCTCTTTTGTGATTGATGTTTTGTCAGAAGCAGTCTTGTGTTCGGCCTGTTGACGCGACGCACATGGCCGCTGGCCCTGATGGTTTCCGCCAACCAAGTCCCATTCCGCAAACCGAACAGCAAGCGTTCAGGACAAAGCACGGGGTGTCTTGGTTTTAGGGCTGACAAAGTTCCATCACTTCATTGGTCTTGCAAACTCTCGTTTCTAGGTTGTTGTGTTCAAACGGTTCTTACTTTGTATGGCTCGTTGTGGGTAAGTACGGCCCACATTATTCGTGCGGTTTTATTCGCCATTGCAATCGCTGCTACTTTGCCTGGTTTGCGCGACAGGATGTCTGCAAACCATGGATCGAACTTATTCGGCTCCGCTTTAATTGCGCGGATACGTGAAGTCATGCCAAGGACCAACAACCGGCGAATGTATTGGTCACCCATTTTAGAGATGTGCCCCAGACGCTCTTTTCCACCGCTTGACTTGTTGAGCGGTGTTAGCCCCAGCCAAGCAGCGAACTCCCTACCATTGTTGAACTGCTTGCCGCTGCCAACGGTTGCAACTATTGCTGAAGCTGTAATTGGCCCAACGCCCGGTATGGTCTGAAGCAATGCAACCCGTTTCTCACGCTTGGCGATCTGCGCCATCTGACGCGAACAGCGCAGTATCTTTTCATGTAAGAACCAGAGCTGATCGCAAAGCTCAAAAACCACGTCGCCAGCAACTTCAGGCAGGTCAGCTTGTTCCCCGTTCAAACATTCTTTGGCAAACTGAAGCGCATGATACATTCCTTGAGGCAGGACGATGCCAAACTCCGCCAGTTGAGCTCGGAGCATATTAATCGTTTGTGTTCGCTGCCGAACCATAAGATCACGGGTGCGGTGAACCGCAAGTATCGCCTGCTGTTCGGGTGTTTTTACTTCAACAAATCGCATTGTTGGGCGAGTGACTGCCTCGCAAATGGCTTCTGCATCGGCGGCGTCAGTTTTGCCACGTTTGACATACGGCTTCACGTAAACGGGCGGGATCAGTTTGACGTTATGGCCCAGCTTAATCAGCTCACGCGCCCAATGGTGACTGGTTCCGCACGCCTCAATCCCGACCAGGCAGGGCTCAATGCCTTCAAAAAATGTCAGAACTTGCGATCGTCTCAAAGCGCGGTTGAAAGCAACCTCGCCACTCTCTGTGATACCGTGGACCTGGAAAACGTTCTTGGCCAAATCTAGGCCGATTGTTGTAACGTGCATTTGGGTGGCTCCTCTCAAGCAGTTTGTAACAACTGCAATATGGCGCATTACGACGCCGATGGTGCAGGAGCCATCCACACCATCCGCAAAGCTGGCAATCAATGCTAAACACAAAAGGAGTTCGCTTTCGGCCCATAGTTGCCGTTCATCCAATTTAGAGTGAATGGCCGCTTTGAGCCCATTCTGACTGATACTGCGCGCTGCACGAATGTCTGTTATCACGAGCAGTGCCAAAAGCCTTCAACAACCTCTTAGGGTGCTGCCAGACTCATTCGAACCAGTCTCTGTTTGCCGCAGGGGGCGTGAACTTATCCGCAACAAAGCTGACGCCACTCATTCAGAGCAGCACAGCATCACTGCCAAGCGAATGATTTCAGGTGACGTATTGAAATATTTGAAGGGATTTTTCTTAGCATCCCGGAAAATTATGAACCGCCACCAAAAACCGTCAAGTTGCTCTGACAGGCCCTTATTTAGGAAACGCCGGGATGTCTGCGATCCCTGTTTCTGAAAATGGATCGATTGTAAAATCAATCATGGGAATGAACCGGTTGGCCCTGTTTAGATTGAGCTTTCGCCAAGCCAGAGCCAGCGCCGCTTTCGGGTAAACCATCGGTCCATGAATTGAGTTCGACAAATTGTTCACCCCGAACTTTCGACGCAAGATGCCGTTGGCGTAATTGACCGCGTACGACTTGCGGATCTCATCAGTCCAGTGTTCGGTCGTCAGAGAAATGCTCAGGCTGTCCATGTTCTCCACGCGATGCGGACAATTGAGGGGCCAATGTGCCATCTCGCCGGGCTGTAATTCATAGACTTGCGCAGCTTCGTCGAACCAACGTTCATACGGAATTTCTTCTTCTGTTTCTCCCAGTATCACCGTCTCAAGGTCGCGTTGCGGCAAATATGGATCTTCATTGGGATAGACATAAACACGCTTCTCTCCATGGATTTGCCACAAGGACTGACCTGGAATGTCCGCGTGATAGAATACCTGAACGTGCGGTGAGGAAATCAGGATCCCCAGTTTTTGCTTGAAGGTGGAAAGACCAGGAACCCTGTCCTCGAACTCGGCAAAAATGTCGTTGAGCAGTCGACCATACCGGTCATCGACATTCTCGACC